>JBGPIW010000069.1:0-8739 GCA_041485045.1 Gemmatimonadota bacterium
CTGGTAATCGGCGATCCAATCCACCACGCGGTGACCCTCGCGCCGGAATTCCTCGGGCGTCATCGGCGGCCGCGCCACAACCGCTTGAGCATCGAAATCTGACCTCCATGGTAGACGTCGTGGGCCACGATGCCCACGATCATCTCACCATAGGTCCACTTCTTTCCCTCCGCTGGGACGCGGGACCAACGGCGCTCGGGAAGGCGCTTGATCGCGCGCACCAGCGCTGCGTGCTCCGCGGCGAGCAGGGCCCGGTCTTTCGCCCAGGCGCGTTCGTCAGGACGGTCGGGGAGGGCGGGCCAGTTCGCGGGCGTGCGGGGAAAGCGTGTGACCTCCCGCTCGAGGTGGCGGCGCACCGCGTAGTTCCAGTACGCGATGTGCAGCACCAGCTCCCAGATGCTGTGCCGGCCCGGGGCCGGTGCCCACCGCGCCTGGGCGGCCGTCACGCCGCGCAGCGCGCCCTTCACGGTGGGACCGTGCCAGGCCGGGCCGCGGCGTGGATCGAGCGTGGCGAGCAGGGAATCGAGCATGAATCGCAGTCCTTGGATGGGTCAGGAATCGTACCGAGAAACTCGAACCTGACGGCGTTCTCGTTGTTGGGCAAGGGGTTAGGAGTAGGCTTGCCAGGGAGATATCCATGTGATATCATATTGCAAGCTCCTTCACCTCCGAGGGTACTGCTGTGATCCGCGAGACCAAGATTCGCGCCCTGCCCGGCGTCGTGATGATCGTCCTGCTGCTCGGGCTTACGGGCCTCACGATTTGGCGCGTCACCGCGGCGGCGCTCGCGCTCGCCGCGTGGTCGGTGATCGGCTGGTCGCTGGCGGTCGCCGCCGTCGCGGTGTCGTGGTTCGGGTTCTTCGTCGTGCAGCCGAACTATGCCCAAGTCCTGCAGCTGTTCGGGCGTTACATGGGGACCGCGAAGGATGCCGGGCTCTGGTGGGCCAATCCGTTCTATACCAAGCGGCGGGTGTCGCTGCGCGTACGGAACTTCGAGACGGCGAAGCTCAAGGTGAACGACCACAGCTCCAACCCGATCGAGATCGCGGCGGTGGTGGTCTGGCAGGTGGTCGACACAGCCGAAGCGTTGTTCGAGGTGGACGACTACGACAACTACGTTCACGTGCAGAGCGAATCGGCGCTGCGCGGGCTCGCGAATCAGTACCCGTACGACGCGCACGAGGAAGGGCAGATGGCGCTCGCCAGTCACACCGCCGAGATCGCCGACAAGCTCAAGGGGGAGATCCAGGAGCGACTGGCGAAAGCGGGTGTGCGGGTGCTCGAAGCGCGCATCAGCCATCTGGCCTACGCGCCGGAAATCGCAGCGGTGATGCTCCGACGGCAGCAGGCCAGCGCCATCATCGCGGCGCGCCGGAAGATCGTGGACGGCGCCGTGGGGATGGTGGAACAGGCGCTGGCGCAACTGTCGGAGAAGCAGATCGTGACGCTGGACGAGGAGCGCAAGGCGGCGATGGTGAGTAACCTGTTGGTCGTGCTGTGCTCCGAGCAGGCGACGCAGCCCGTGGTCAACACCGGGTCTCTCTACCACTAGAGAGCGGCGGACCGTGGCGGAGCGTCGCGCGTTCCTGCTCCGGATCGACCCGGAGCTGTACGATACGCTGCAGCGCTGGGCGGGCGACGAGCTGCGCAGTCTCAACGGACAAATTGAATTCCTGCTGCGCCGCGCCGCCGCTGAGGCGGGTCGCGCGCGCGCGGGAGGGGAGCCGACGCGAGATGAACGCCATCGCAAAGGGTAGAGGGTGTGCCGCCGCGCTGATCGCGCTGGCCGGCGCGCCCGTGACGATCGCCGCGCAGCAGCCCGCGCCGGTCGCGGGGGTGTACCGGATGTTCCAGGGGGGCGCCGAAGTCGGGCGCGAGCAATTCCGCCGTTCGCCGGGGCTGGTGGAACTGTCGGTGGTGATCCCGGTGGCCGGGCTCCGGATCGACAGCCGGACGGAATTCGACAGCGCGGGCCGGTTCCGCCGCTTCGAGGCCCGGGTCTTCGATGCCGCCGGCGACAGCCTGCGCGCTTCCTACAGCGTCTCGGCCGACGGCGACACGTTGCGGACCGTCAGCGTGTCGCAGCGCACCGGACAAACGCGGCATGGCGCCGCGGCCGGGCCCGCCGCCGGGGTGCTCCCGATCCAAACCATCGCCGTCGTCGCGCTCCTGGCGCGCCGCTTCGGCCGGGATACGGTCGTGCGCATGCTCCCGATGAGCGCCGACTCCACGATTCCCGTCACGATCGTCCATCGCGGTGACACGACGGTCGTGACGCTCGCCGGGATCGAGGCACGCACGGTCACCACCGGCGGCCGGCCGGGGCCGATCGAGGTGCCGATGCAGCGGCTCCGTGCCGAGCTGTGGGATGGACGCGATTCGCTGCCGCCGCTCGCCGGGTTGCATCGGCCGCCCTCCGATTACCGCGCGCCGGCCGGTGCGGCGTACACGGCGGAGGAGGTGCGGGTCCCGATCCATCCGACCCAGGGCGACACCTTCTCGCTCGCGGGCACCCTCACGCGGCCGGCCGTGGGCCCGGCGGCCGTGCCGGTCGTCGTGACGATCACGGGGTCGGGGCAACAGATCCGCGACGAGGATCTATGGCCGCTGTTGAGCGACTACCGTCCATTTCGCCTGATCGCCGAGCGGCTGGCCCGGGAGGGGATCGCGGTGTTGCGCCTCGACGACCGCGGCGTGGGGGGGTCGGGCGGGAGTCTTGGGACGACGGCGGATTATGCGGACGATGTACGGCAGGTGGTGGTTTGGCTGCGGCGGCGCGCCGACGTCGCGGCGCGGAAGATTGCGTTACTCGGGCACAGCGAAGGGGGGGCGATCGCGGCCCTGGTCGCCGTGGAGGACCCGGGGCTCGCCGGCATCGTGCTGCTCGCGGGCCCGGCGAAGAACGGCCGGGCGATCCTCCAGGACCAGTTCCGCCGCCCAATCGAGACCGCGCCCGGACTCTCGGACTCCGCGCGGGCCGCGCAGCTGGCGGGTGTCCCGCAGGCGGTGGAGCAGGTCATCGGGGCCAACGCCTGGATGAAGTGGTTTGCCGACTACGACCCGCTCGCCACTGCGCGCCGGGTCCGGGTGCCGGTCCTGATCCTCCAGGGCGCGCTCGACCGGCAGGTGTCAGCGGGGCAGGCGGATACCCTGGCGGCCGCCATGCGGACCGCCGGCAACCGTGACGTGACGGAGAAGGTGTATCCGGGGCTGAATCACCTGTTCCTCCCCACCGACGGCGATGGCTCGCCGAGCGAGTATCCGACGCTCAAGGACACGAAGCTGCCGGCCCTGGTGCTCGACGACATCGCGGGGTGGCTGCGGGCCAGGTTTACCGTTTCTGGACAGTAGCCGGTCACGAGCAGCAACCTTCTCCGCCGCTCAGGCGTCATACTCGGTACTCCATTCCCTGGGCCGGTCGTATGACGAGAACGGTCGTCTGCCTCGTGGCGCTCGCGCTGACCGGCTCGCTGGCCGCGCAGAACGTCCATAGAACAACGCCGCCCGAGGTGCGGGCGGTCCCGCTGCAGGAAGCAATTCGACTCGACGGCAAGCTGGACGAGGCGGTGTGGCAGACGGCGCCCGCGGCCACGGGGTTGCGCCAGAGCCAACCCAACGAAGGCCAGCCGGCGACCCAGCGGACCGAGGTCCGCTTCGCCTACGACGACGCGGCGATCTACGTCGGTGCCCGGATGTACGACGATTCCGGCGCGCGCGGGGTGCGGACGCGTCTCGTCCGTCGCGACGCCAACGCGGATGCGGACTACCTCGAGGTCATCTTCGATACCTATCACGATCACATCGGCCGGTTGTTCTTCACCGTGAACCCCTCGGGGGTGCGCAGCGACGCCAACGGGCTGGGCGGCGGCGGTGACGATTCCTGGGATCCGGTATGGGAAGTGAAGACCGTGATCGACTCGCTCGGCTGGACGGCCGAGTTGCGCATCCCGTTCTCGCAGATGCGCTATCCCACCACGCGGGCGGAGCAGACGTGGGGGCTGCAGATCTGGCGCCAGGAGAATCGCCTCAACGAGTTGTCGCAATGGGCGTTCTGGCTCCGGACCGAGTCGGGCGGCCCGTCGTACTTCGGACACCTGAGCGGGCTCGTGATCCATCGCGCGCCCGGGAAGGCCGAGGTCCTGCCGTACGTCGTGGGCCGCTCGTCCAACGTGCCGGTGGACGATCCCACCGATCCGTTCACGAAGGCGCACACGATGGACGGCCGCGTGGGGGGTGATGCACGGGTCCTGTTGACCTCGAATCTCACACTCGCGGCGACCGTCAACCCGGATTTCGGCCAGGTCGAGGCGGATCCAGCGGTCGTGAACCTCTCCGCCTTCGAGACGTTCTTCGACGAGAAGCGGCCGTTCTTCGTGGAAGGGTCGAGCTATTTCGGCTTCGGGGGGTTCAGCTGCTATTTCTGCTCGAACGTGTCGAGCCTCGGAATGTTCTACACCCGGCGCGTCGGACGCTCCCCGCAGGTCTCCCCGGGGGCGTACGACTCCGTGTACTACGCCAAGGTGCCCGACAACACGACGATTCTGGGCGCCGCCAAGCTCACCGGCCGGACGCCCACGGGATGGTCGATCGGCGCGCTCGACGCGGTCACCGCCCATACCCAGGCGACGGTCCAGCTCGCCGACGGCACGCGGAACCGCGTGACCGTGGAGCCGTTCACCAACTATTTCGTCGGCCGGATCGCGAAGGACTTGCGCGGGGGCGCCACGGTCGTCCGGGCGATGGCGACGTCGGTGTACCGCAACCTCGACAATTCGCTCCTCGCCGACCGGCTGAGCCACCACGCGGAGTCGTTCGGGCTCTCCACCGACATGTATTTCCGGAACCGCGACTTTCATCTGATGGCGCAGGCGGCGGGCACGAGCGTATCGGGCGATCCCGCGGCGATCCTGCGACTGCAGCGCTCCAGCGCGCGGTACTTCCAGCGCCCCGATCGCGGCAACGGGTCCAACGGACTCCTGAGTGACCGCTTCGACCCGACGCTCACGTCGCTCCGCGGTCTGGGCGCCTACGCACGAATGGCGCGCGAGCAGGGGAACCTGCTGTGGGAGGTCTCCACCAACCTGCGGACACCCGGGTTCGAGAACAACGACATCTCATTTCTCTCCCGGGCCGACTACTGGTGGACGGGCGGCAACCTGTTCCGCCAATGGACCAAGCCGAGCTCCTGGTACCGCCAGGCGTACGTCATCGTCGGCGGACAGCAGCAGTACAACTTCGACTGGGACCTCACCGACCGGCAGGCACAGCTGTTCACGGAGATCGTGCTGCTGAACTACTGGGACGTGAGCGGCTTCTGGATCGCCCGGCCGAGCGTGTTCGACGACCGGCTGACGCGGGGCGGGCCGGTGCAGAAACGTCCCGGGGTCAACTTCTGGCAGCTGAGCGTCTCCTCGGACCATCGGAAGTCGGTGGTGGTGATGGGCAACGGATCCTACGATCGCACGAGCGAAGCGACCAGCGACTGGTCGGCCGGCGTCACGCTTCAGCTCCGGCCCGCATCCAACATTTCGCTCTCGTTCAGCCCCTCCTACAGTCACGACTTCACGGGCTACCAGTTCGTGGAGACTATTTCCGACCCGACCGCGGTCACCTATAACGGCCAGCGTTACGTATTCGCCGACCTGTCGCAGAACACCCTCGCGATGGACACGCGCTTCAACGTCACGTTCACGCCGAATCTCACCTTCGAGCTGTTCGTGCAGCCCCTGATCGCGAGCGGCGCCTTCTCCCGCTACAAGGAGTTCGCCGCACCGCGGTCGCTGGAAAAACGCGTCTATGGAATCGACGTGGGCACCGATTCGGTGGTGCCGGGCAGCGCGGGACAGCCGGACTCGCACGTCATCGATCCAGACGGCGCCGGCCCCGCCCAGAGCTTCCCGATCACCGATCCGAACTTCGTGTTCCGCGCACTGCGGGGCAACGCGGTGCTGCGGTGGGAATACCGGCCCGGCTCGACGCTCTTCCTCGTCTGGGCGCGGAGCAGCGATTCGCAATTGTCGCGGGGGACGATCGACTTCGGCTCCGACGCGCACGCGCTGTTCCGCGGTCCGGCGCAGAACATCTTCCTGTTGAAGATGAACTTCTGGCTGGGGTTCTAGTCCTTCCGCACCGATCGCCCGACGAGCACCGTGATGTTGTCGCTGCCGCCGGCGTCGAGCGCGTCCTGCAGCAGCGCCTCGCACACCTGCCGGGCGGAGGTCATCGACGCCAGGCGCTCGCGGATCCGGTCGTCAGGGACGTGCTTGGTCAAGCCGTCGCTGCATAACAGCCCGACATCGTTCCACACCTGATTGAGGCGGGTGACCACCGGCGCCGCCGCGGGGCCGCCGATCGCGCTCGCCAGCACGCTGGCCCAGCGGGTGTTCAAGAGATCGGTCCGGGTGATCACCCCCTGATCGAGGAGGTCCTGCGCCATCGTCTGGTCGCGCGAGATCTGCGTGAGCTCCCCGCCGCGCAGGATATAGCAGCGGCTGTCGCCGACCTGGAGGAGGTAGGCGCGCGGCCAGACGCCGAGCCAGAGGGTGAGGGTCGTGGCCATGCCGGCGCGCTCGGGATCGTCCTGCGACTGGCGCTGAATGTCCATGTGACACTGCAGCGCCGCTTCCTCCAGGGCCCGCGGGAACGAATCGTCGTCGACCGGGTCGGCCGCGAAATAACACCGCAGGCTTTGGGTCACGTAGTGGGTGATCGCCTCGGCCGCCAGACGACTCGCCTCTTCTCCGCGCGGTCCGCCGCCAACCCCGTCGGCGACCATCGCGAGCAGTGCGAGCCGCTCGGCGCCGCCGAGCTGGGCGCGGTCGGGCAGGCTCGTGAGATGGACTTCCATCCGTTTGTGCAGTGAGGCGATCAGGAAATGATCCTGGTTGTTCTCGCGCACCTTGCCGGGATGCGTCAGCCCGTAGCTGTCGATCTCGTCGTCGCGCGGCTTGCGGGCGGTGAGCCGGGCGCTTGAGATCCTCGGGGATGTAGTCATCGTGATTCTCCTCGGTCCGGCTGGACCATCGACGGCGGCAGCGGTACGGCGACCGCCTCTCCCCGGGCGGTGATCACGCCGTCCGCGGACACGGTGGACTCGACCACCACTTTCCGGGCGGTGCGCTCGCGCACCCGGGCGCGGATTTCGAGCTCCCGGCCGAGCGGGGTGGGTTTCAGGTAGTCGACGCGCAGCGCCGCGGTCACGAAGCGGGGCGAGGGGGCGGCACCCACGTCGAGGCCGTCGGCCCGCAGCGTCGCCGCGGCCGCGGTGCCCATGGCGTGGCAATCGATGAGCGAGGCGATCAATCCCCCGTAGACGAAACCCGGCAGCGCCGTGTGGTCGGCCGAGGGCGTGAAGTGGGCCACCGTTTCCTCACCGTCCCAGTGAGACCGCAGGTGCAGGCCAGGACCGTTCAGCCGCCCGCAGCCGTAGCAGTGCGCGAAGTCTTCGGGATAGTAGTCCTGCACCGCTGGGGCGGCGGCGTCGGGCATGTCAGCGGCCTTTCACCAGCTCCGTCGTGTCCGGCAGGTTGGGAACGACACACAGAAACTCGAACGGCTCACCGGGCTGCGCCTCGTACCAGTGCGGGGTCCCCGCGGGGATGTAGACCACGTCGCCGGCCTGCACGTCGTGTACCCCCGCGCCGATGCCCACCCGAGCCCGGCCGCGCAGCACGTACTGCTCGTGCTCGACGGTGTTGGTGTGCGCCGGCATGCCGCCACCCGGCTGCATGATGAAACGGCGCAACGCGAAGTGCGGCCCTTCGTCCGGGCCGATCAGCATTTGCCGCGTCGTGTCCTTGCCGGCGGTCACCGGTTGAGCCGGGACCTGGTCGGCGTGTTTCACCGAGGGCTTCGTGGTCATGGGCGCGGGTCCTTTACCGAGTGGCCGGTGAACCCTTTCATCATACACAAATACACGGACAGCGGCGGCAGCCCGGCCTCGGCGCGGCGGGCGTCGAGGTGGGCGATGTCTTCGATCGGGTTGAATTCGTTCGCCCAGGTCAGCTGAGTGGCATAGCGTTGCGGCCTGCCATCGCTGACCAGGACGCGATCCTCGAGCATTGCGAGGTCCGTCGGCGACACCTCGCCCGGCGGCTGCGCCTGCATCAGGCGCAGCACTTCGTGCTGCAGCCCGCCCACGTGCTGCGCGATGAGCCACGCGGCGGACGCGCCATCGGCGCCCACCAGGCTGCGGCCCGGCCAGCCGTGACGATCGATGATGGCGCGCAGCGCGGCCGAATCGGCGGCATCGCGCGCCGCCATGCGGCGTGTGAACGCCGCGTCCTGCATCGAATCGGCGATGTTGGGCACGTCGCGCACGGCCTGGTCGGCTCGGGCGAGCTCCAGCAGCCTGGCGCGAAGGGAATCATTCGACCAATGCCGGGTGGTATCGCTCGACCAGACTGCCTGCACCTGCTGCCAGCGCGTCGCGGTGTCGAGCGCCACGCAGCCGCTCACGACCGAGTCAGCGTGGGAGCGCTGCGCCGCCCCCGTGGCGAACGGTGCGAGGCAGCAGAGGGCCCAGAGACCTCTCACGGTTGCGGCGTGCTGCGCAGCGGCGTGCGGCATGCCGGCCATGCGCCCGGTTGGCCGTTCGGCCCCGGTTGGAACACGTCGCGGCGCGCCCGCGGCATCCGCTCGGGATCCTCGGACGCCAGGTAGACGAGCATCGCGACGAGCGTCGCGTTGTTGCGCACGTCGTCCCAGGAGATCTTGTCGTAGGTGTCGCGGTTGGTGTGC
>JBGPIW010000070.1:0-8634 GCA_041485045.1 Gemmatimonadota bacterium
CGACGACCACCAGGCCGATGTCGTGCTCGGCTTTGAGCCGTCTCGCCTTCGAGCGCATCGCGAGCGGCGTGAGGGCGGCGGAATCGTCGATCCAGATCGGGGCCGTGCCGAGCAACCCGGCGGCGCGGGCGAGCTTGGGGTAGTCATCGTCGCGCAGCGCGCCGCGCCTCAGCCGCTGCGCGTCCACCAGACCCTCCGAGCACAGCAGGCGCTGCACCAGGGACTCCTTCGACATTTCGAGCGAGAAGAATCCGACGCCCACCTGGTGCTCGATCGCGGCATGCTGGACGCAGTTGAGCACCAGGGAGGTCTTTCCCATCGAGGGGCGGGCGGCGATGATCACCAGGTCGCCTTTCTGGAATCCCGCGGTGAGCCGGTCGAGATCGACGAACCCGCTGGCCACACCCGTCACCGCCCCGTGGCCACCCTGGAGCTGCTCGATCCGCTCCATGGTCGGCCAGATCAGCTCTTTGAGGCGGGAGAAATCCTCCGAGCGGCGGAACTGCGCGACCTGGAAGATGCGGTGCTCGGCTTGGTCCAGGACTTCCCCCGAGTCCCCACGCCGCTCGTAGACGTCCTGGATGATTTCCGTCGCGGCTTCCACCAACCGCCGTAACACGGCCTTATCCCGGACAATGCGCGTGTGGTACTCGATGTTCGCGGCCGTCGGCACCACATCGATCAGCGTGGCGAGGTATTCCATGCCGCCGGCCCGATCGAGATCGCCGCGCTTGGCGAGCTCCTCGCGCAGCGTGACCGGATCGATCACGTCGTTGCGCTCGGTGAGGCTCACCATGCCGCGGAACAGAATGCGGTGGGCCTCCTTGTAGAACATCGAATCGTCCAGGAACTCGGCCGCCTTGAGCGCCGCATCCTGGTCGAGCAGCATGGCGCCGAGCACGGCCTGCTCGGCTTCGTTGCTCCACGGGGCGCGCCGCCCCGCGTAGTCGAGATCAGCCGTCGAGGAGACGGTGGGCGATGCGGACGTCATCCCAGGTTGGCTTTTTCCAGTTGGGGTTTCGGAGCAGGGCCGCCGGGTGGTACGTGACGATCAGCGGAATACCGCGGAACCGGTGCACTTTCCCCCGCAGGGATCCCAGCGATTGCTTGGTGTCGAGCAGCGTCTGCGCGGCCGTCGTGCCCATCGCCAGAATGACTCGCGGCGCCAGAATCTCGATCTGCCGGAACAGATACGGGATACAGGCCGCGATTTCGTCGTACAGCGGCGTGCGGTTCTGGGGCGGACGACACTTGACCACGTTACAGATGTATACCTGATCCCGGGACAAACTGATCGCCGCCAGGATCTTGGTCAGCAGCTCTCCGGCCTGGCCCACGAACGGGCGTCCGGTCTCGTCCTCCGTCCGCCCCGGGCCCTCGCCCACACAGACGAGACGGGCGTCGACGGGGCCTTCCCCCGGCACCGTAAGGTTGCGCGCCTCGCACAGCCGGCAGCGGGTGCAGGGGGCCACGAGCTCCGCCACGCCGGCCAGGGTCGTGACCTGTTGCAGCGGGTCGGCGGCAAACAGATCCCGGGGGGGCGGATCGTAGCTCATACCGGCCGGTGGAAGGTCGGCGGCTTTTCCCGAGGGAGCACGGCTGGCAGGAGTGGCGGGCTCCTGCGGGACGGGCGCCGGTACCCCGGCGTGCGGCAGGGTCACCGCGTCCGTCCCCAACAGTCGTTGCTGTTCCAAATAGGCGCGCGCCAGAGCCCGCCCGTCGCTCACGTCAAATCGTGCTCCACCGTGTCGAGGATTCGTTGTGCCACGTCACGTTTGTCTTGCAGCGGCAGCTCGGTTTGCGCTCCCGACCGCGCGAGCAGCGTGACTTTGTTCGTGGTCACTTCGAACCCCGCACCGGGCTCTAGCGCGTCGTTCAGTACCACGTAGTCCAGCCGCTTCGCCTGCAACTTTTTCCGGGCCCGTGCGATTCCGTCTCCGGTCTCGAGCGCGAAGCCCACCACCAGACACCCCGGCGGACGCTTCAGCGTCGCGAGGATGTCCGGGGTCGGCTCGAACGCTAACGTGAACCGGCCGCCCACGCGAGGGCGTTTGCGGTTCGCCACTTTCGCCGGTCGGTAGTCGGCCGGGGCCGCGGCCATGAACAGGGCCGACGCACCGGTGAGCGCCTCCTGCAGCGCACGCTGCATCTGCTCGGTCGTCTCGACCGCCACCACGTGCATGCCGGCGGGCGGGGCGAGGGAGGTCGGGCCGGCCACCAGCACGACGTGTGCGCCGCGATCGCGCGCGGCTTCGGCGAGCGCCCACCCCATGCGTCCACTCGAAGGGTTGGTGATGACCCGGACCGGATCGAGATGCTCCCGGGTGGGACCGGCGCTCACCACCACCTTGCGTCCGGCCCAGGGCGAGTCGGCTCCGAATTGTCGCAGCACGGCGTGGAGGATCGTTTCCGGCTCGCTCATGCGGCCCGGCCGCTCGCTGGGACCCTCGGCCAGCGCTCCCGTGTCGGGGCCGACGAAGGTCCATCCGCGTCCGGCCAGCGCCGCCAGATTCGCCTGCGTCGCCGGGTGGGCGTACATGGCGTCGTTCATGGCCGGGGCGGCCAACACGGCGCCGCTGCGCGCCAGCAGGATCGCCGTCAGGAGATCGTCGGCCATCCCCATCGCCGCCCGCGCCAACAGCTGCGCGGTGGCCGGGGCCACGACGACCAAGTCGGGATGTTTGGCGAGACCGATATGGGCGAGGGCGCGGTCCCGCTCCCACAGTGAGGTGAGGACCGGCCGCCCGGTGAGCGCCTCGAAGGTCAATGGACGGACGAATTCCGTCGCGCCGGCGGTCATCACGACATCGACCGTGATGCCGTGCTCGCTCAGGCGGCGGGCCAGCGTGCAGCTCTTATAACAGGCGATGCCGCCCGACACGCCGAGCACGACGTGACGGCCGGCCACGCCCATCAGGACTCCTGCCGCCGCCGCCGCACCAGCTTGTACCGCAGGTTGCCCTGCACCAGCTCGCCGAGCGCGCGGGTCGTGAGCTTCTGCTCGAATTCCACGCTGCGATCGCGGGGAAACTCGTTGACGAACCGCGCGAACTTCGCGGCCACGAGCACGCCCAGGTACTTGTTCTGGGTCTGGTTCGCGACTTCCTGCGGGGTCACAATGCGCATGGGTCCTCGTTCACTCCCAGGTATCGGTCCACTATGCCGGCGGCCGATGCCGCTCGGCGGCGCTCACCAAGTCCTCGACCAGCCGCACCAACCGCGGGGCCGGCGGGCGATGCGGTACCGCGCCGTCTTCATCGATGATCGTGCCCACTTCCGCAACCACCGCATCGAGGTCGTCGTTGATCACGGTGTGCTCCCAATCGAGCGACTCCCGGATCTCGCTGATCGCCCGGTGCAGCCGCTGCGCCAGGACGGCGGGGGCTTCCGTCTCCCGGCCGACCAGGCGATCGATCCAGGTCTCCGGATCGGGCGGCAGCACGAACACGCTGATCGACTCGGGGGGCGGACACTCGCGTCGCACTTGCCGCGCCCCGTGCACTTCGATGTCGAGCAACACGTGCTTCCCGGTCGACTGCACCCGTTTCACTTCGCCCCGCAGCGTGCCATAGAGGTTGCCGGCGTACTCCGCCCACTCGAGGAATTCCCCCGCCGCGATCAACCGCTCGAACTCGCCCCGAGTGACGAAGTGATACGCGTCCCCATCCCGCTCGCCCGGCCGCGGCGGGCGGGTCGTCGCCGACACCGAGTACCCCACGTCGTTGCGCCGCTCGCGCAGCGCCTGGGTAATCGTCGTCTTGCCGCCGCCCGACGGGGCGGACAGGATGACGACTCGCGGCGTCACTCCAGGTTCTCCAGCTGCTCCCGGAACCGCTCCAGCTCGCCCTTCATCGCGATCACGGCCTGCGCAATCGTGGCGTCGTTCGCCTTCGAGCCCATGGTATTGGTCTCGCGCAACAACTCCTGCGCGAGAAACCCGAGCTGCTTGCCGACCGCCCCGCTTCCCGCCAGCGCCGACCGCACCGCCGCCAGGTGAGTGCGAAACCGCACCAGCTCCTCGCTGATGTCGACCCGGTCGGCGAGCAGCGCGATCTCCACCGCGAGACGCTGCTCGTCGACGTGCACTCCGTTCGCCAGCTCCGCGACGTGCTGACGCAGCCGGATGAGCTCCGCGGTCAGCCGCTCGGGCGCCCGCCGCTCGATCGTCTGCGCGCCTGCCTCGAGCGCGTCCACCCGGGCCAGCAGGTCCGTGGCCATGGCGCGCCCCTCGCGCTCGCGCATGACCAGGACGTCCGCCGCGGCACGCTCCACGATCGGCTGCACGTCCGCCCACTGGGCCACGGCGCCGTCGCCAGACACCGCCAGCACGTCGGGCTGCCGCGCGACGAACGCGAGGTCGGGCTCGCCCTTCAACCGCAGCGACTGCTTCAGTTGCCGCAGGGCCCGCACCACCTGTCGCGCACGCTCCAAGTCGAGCGTCACACCGGCCGCCGCGGCCGGCGCTTCGATCCAGCGCGCCGTCAGCGCGACGTGGCCGCGCTCGAGCAAGCGCCGCAACCGCTCGCGCAACTCGCCTTCGAGTCCGCCCAGGTCGTAGGGCAGCTTGAACTGCGGATTGAAGTAGCGGTGGTTGACGGTGCGGATTTCCACGCGCAGCCGCCCCTCCGCCACCGTCCCTTCAGCGGCGCCGAACCCGGTCATGCTTCGCGGCACAGACTTTAAGCTTAGTCGCTCGAAGCACTTAGGTCAATCCGCGCGGCGCTCAGTTTCGGAAGAACCACGATACGCCATAGTACTGGACGCGCTTGGGGTAGCCCAGCCCCGTCACGTAGCTGCCGCGCATCGCGTTGTAGTTGCGCGTCATCCAGTACGCCGTGAACTCCGCGATGCGCAGCTCGATGTTCGTCGTGACAAAGGTCGCGGGGCGCAGGGGGATCTGGACGCCGAGCGAGTCGCGGCCGCCCAGGTTGCTGCGGCTCCAGCTCTCCCCGGCCACCTCGCCCCGCAGCGAGAACACGCCGCTCTTGTACACCCGCCAGAACTTCGAGAAGAACGTCGCGGAGACGCGGGCGTGGGTCGGCGGCTCGAAGTCACCGCCGCCCCGGATCGGATCGAAATACCACCCGGAAAGCTCGATCCCCGACAGCGGCCGTACCGCGAGGTAGGCCGAGACATACGTGCTGCGCGGCAACGGACCGAGGCTCGCGACCGGCGCGATCCCCGCCGCGAACCCGAGCGGCTTGAAGGGATCGCGTCGCACCTGGCCCGCTTCCAGCGTCACGCGACGACGGTCCCAGCGGACATACGCGCCGAAGTCGTTGGCCCATTGAAACGTGTCGGGCACCAACGCCGCCTGGAAATCCTCCACCCGCGATGCTTCCGCCCGCAGCGAAACACCGAGCGGCAGGGCGAGTGCCGCGGCGAGGTGGGCGCGATTACCGTGTCCCGAGCTCCCGTAGTACGACCGGCGTCCATCGGCGGAGAGCGTCAGCAACGGCAATGGCTGCCACGCCGCATGCCCCTCCAGCTGAAACGGCCGCCCGGCGCCTTGGGCCCGTGCCGTGAGCTCCACCGACGCGCGCGAACGCGTCTCCGATACTTCGAGAATCGCCTGATACAACGAGCGATCGGCCGCGAGCGAATCCTTCGTGATCTGGGTCCGCACGAGACTCAACGCGACCCGCTCGCCCAGCCCGTCGGTGCGCGTGGTGAAAAAGGCGCGCAACAGACCATCCTGGCGCCGCTGCCGCCACCCCTCCACGATGGTGCCCTCGCCACCGCGACTCCAGGCGGAGCTCAGCACCTGATACGCGACCCCGGCGTGCGGCGACGGCACGTACTCCACCTTGAGCCACAGGTCGACCGAGTTGAATGCCGTGGTGGAGCTTCCCACGTTGCCGTCGATGTTGCGGTAGTCGGCGGCGAGGGAGAGACCCAATCCCGACTTCCAGCGCTTGCCGAAGCCACCGCGGTACTGCGCGATGGAATTCGCGCCCGTGCCGATCCGTACCTCGGTGCGCGGCACCGTGGACCGGGGCCGCCCCGACACGAGGTACACGCGAAGTATGGACGGCAGCACCTGCACCTCCACCCGGTCGACCGGGGCGAGCGGAATCCGCGCCGGATCGAGCCATACCGAATCACGTCCCAGCGGCAGGTACGGCACACCGTCCCAATAGACCTCGAGACCGAGCGGACCCTGCCCGCCGTACACCGGCACTTCGGCGGCCCCGAACCACCCGCCGCGGGCGACGTACACGCCGGGAATGCGGGCCAGGAGATCGGCCAGGGTGGTGATGTCGGACAGGACGAGAGAGTCGGAGTCGAACACCCAACGTGTGCCCCGCGGCAGCGGACCCGGCGGGATCGCGCGCGCGAAGGTAGGCAGGAAGCGCTCCACCGTGTCGCGCGCGGCGCTGTCGGCGCGCAGCGAATCGGCGCGGGCGGAATCCGCCCGGGTGACGGGCGCTAAGGGAGGCTGAGGAGCGCGCGGCCGGGGTGGTCCGGTATCCGCCTGGGCCGCCGCCCGCCCACCCGCGACGAGTAGAGCCCCCGCCAGGAGGAGGCTCCGCGGCATCAGGCTCCGGCGCGCCGCAGCAGCAGCTCGCTGAACAGCCGCACGCCGAACGCGGTGGGCCCTTTGGCCTGGTGCGCCGCCTCGCTGTCGGTGTAGGCGGTCCCGGCGATATCCAGATGTACCCAGGGAAAACCCTCGACGAACTCCCGCAGGAACCAGCCCCCGGCGATGGCGCCAGCGCCGCGACCCCCCGAATTCTTTACGTCGGCGATATCGGACTTCACCAGATCGCGGTACTCGTCCCACAGCGGGAGCGGCCAGCAGCGCTCACCGGCACGCTCGCCGGCGTCGCGCACCTCGGCCGCCAGCGGCTCATCGTTGCCCATGACCGCACACGCCTGGCTGCCCAGCGCGATCACCACGGCGCCGGTCAGCGTCGCGGCATCGATGACCGCGGCGGGTTTGAAGCGCCGTGCGTACGACAGCGCGTCGCACAGGATCAGCCGGCCCTCGGCATCGGTATTCACGATCTCGATCGTTTTGCCGAAGTGGCTCTTGATCACGTCTCCCGGCTTGACTGCGGTTCCGGAGGGGAGGTTCTCCGTGGAGGGCACGAGACCCACCACATTGAGTCGGGGGCGGAGGCGACCCAGCACGTCGAAAGTGCCCAATACGGCCGCTGCCCCGGACATGTCGTACTTCATCTCCTCCATGTTGGCAGCCGGCTTGATCGAGATCCCCCCGGAGTCGAAGGTGATGCCCTTCCCGACCAATACGACCGGCGCGGCGTCGCCCGCGCCGCGGTATTCCAGCACGATGAACCGCGGCTCCTGGACACTACCCTGGGCCACGGCCAACAGCGCTCCAAGCCCTTCCGCACGCAACTCGACCGGGCCGAGGACGTTCACCGCGAGCCCGTGAGCGACCCCCAGTGCTTTCGCCTGGTCCGCGAGATACGATGGCGTGCATACGTTCCCGGGCTGCATCTGCAGGCCGCGGGCGAGCAAATGGCCCGATGCGACCGCATCGCCCCGCGCGCGGCCCGCCTCCGCCGGCTTCGCCTCCGCCGCATCCACGAGCACGTCCACGCCGGCAATCGCCCCACGCACATCGTCGCTGGGTCGCTTCAGATCCACGAACGCCCAGCCGCCATGCGCCGCACCTTCCACCGCCGCTTGGGCGATGGCCGCCCCCGGCAGGCTATTGCGCGCCTCGGCGACGACGCCGAATGCGAACCGACCCGTCCCCAGGCTGCGGGCCCGCTTCGCCGCCACGGCGGCCGCCCGCCGGACGGTGTTGCCGTTCACCTCGGCCGCCTTCCCCATACCCACGAGCAGGATACGACGCGCTTTCCCGCCGCCGTAGGACAGCAGGACCTCGTCGCGCTTCCCCTTGAAATCTCCACTGGCGAACGCGCGTCCCACGGCCCCGCCGCTCGCCTGATCAAGCGGCGCGAGCGCCGCCGGGACCGCGGTGCCAATGCCGACCGCCACCGCCAGGAGGGGCGTCTCGATCTCCGCGATCGGCTGTGTCGTCAACGTGCTGTTCATGCGAGGTGCTCGATGATCGCGTCGGCGAAAGTGGAGGTGGAGACTTCAGTGGCTCCCGGCATCTGCCGGGCCAGGTCGTAGGTGACGCGCTTGGCCCCGATCGCTCCCTCGATGCCGGCGATGATGGCGCGGCTCACCTCGGACCAGCCGAGCTCCGCGAACATCATGGCGCCTGAGAGGATCACGCTGCCGGGATTGATCTTGTCCAGCCCCGCGTACTTGGGTGCCGTACCGTGCGTAGCCTCGTACACCGCATAGCCGTCCCCGACGTTGCCGCCCGGTGCCAGCCCGAGTCCGCCAACCTGCGCGGCACAGGCGTCGGAGAGGTAGTCCCCATTCAGATTGGGTGTGGCGAGCACCGAATACTCTGCGGGCCGGAGCAGCAGTTGCTGGAACATGGAATCGGCGATGCGATCCTTGATGATCACGCGTCCCCCATCCCCCGTCCCCCGCCCCACGTCCGACTCCGTGATGGTACGATCACCGAACTGGGCCTTCGCGACCTCGTACCCCCAATCGCGAAACGCGCCCTCGGTGAATTTCATGATGTTGCCCTTGTGCACCAGGGTCACCGACGGGCGACCTGCCTCGATGGCGAATCGGATC
>JBGPIW010000071.1:0-8616 GCA_041485045.1 Gemmatimonadota bacterium
GCCCCGCGGGTGCTCGAGCCGGTCCGCACCGCCACTCTCACGCTCACCTACACGTATTAGTTTTCCCACATGATCCGATACCCCCGCCAACTGCCACTCGTCGGCGTCCTGGCGCTCGCGCTGGCTGCCTGCACGGTGGATCGCAGCCGCTCGCCGGTGTGTGGGATGGCGATGCTCGTGGGACCCAATCTCATCCTCCAGCAGCTGGGCGACGCCCGGGCGCTCCTGACCGAGGCGCCCCGCGGCTTGCCGGCCACGGTGCCGGTGCGCGTTACGGGGGGCCAGGCCGATACGGCCCACGCGCGTATCACGGGCGACCGCGACCGCTTCGCCCTCGAGCTCGATCGCCCTCTGATCCCGGAGATATCGGTGGACTCCACCGGCCGGGACTCTTCGGTGTTCAGCGTGCTCCTGGTGGACGACTCGACCGCCATCGTGCACGGCGCCCTGATCTTCGAAGGCCGCCGACCCCCGAGCGCCTACGCCAGGCTCGGCGCGCTCGTGGATTACAGGCGCGCGGTGCCGCTATATGGCCTGCGTGTGAACTGGGCTTCGGTGAGCAACCCGCGGTGCCCCTTGCTCGGGGATTCGGCGTCCCCATGAGCCCGGTCGTGGCGGTCAGCGCGACGCGGCGAACCGACCTGGGCCGCGAGCGCGTTGCATTGAACTCGAGCTACGTCCGCGCGCTGATCGCGGCGGGCCTCACGCCGCTGCTCGTGCCCCCCCTCCTCGATCCGGCGCAGGCCGGGGACGTGGTCGACGCGGCCGCCGGCCTGGTGCTCACGGGCGGCGAAGACCTCCATCCGGCGAGCTACGGGGAAACACCGCACGCGCGGCTCGAGGAGACCGATCAAGCGCGCGATGCGGTGGAGCTCGCGCTGTACCGCGCCGCCCGCGCCCGTGGGCTTCCGGTGCTCGCCATCTGCCGTGGGATTCAACTCGTCAACGTCGCGGAAGGTGGCACGCTGTACCAGGATCTGGCGAGCGAGCAGCCGTCGCCCATCAATCACGTGGACCCCAAGGGACGCCACGCCCTGCGCGTCGAACCCGGAAGCCTGCTGCACCGAACCGTCGGGGATCCCGCGAGCGTGAACAGCCGGCACCACCAGGCCGTCAAGCACCTCGCCCCATCGCTGCGGGCGGTGGCGTGGGCCGAGGATGGCGTGATCGAGGGCGTGGAGCTGATGGACTCGGGCGCTCCGTGGCTCCTCGCGGTGCAGTGGCACCCCGAGGACGACGTCGAAACCGGATTGTTCGCGGGATTCAGGTCAGAGGTTTCGCAGCAGCCGGTCGTCGGTCGCGGCGTTGGGAAACAACACGCGATCCGATAACCGGTTCAGCGCTTGTCGGACCGCAGGGAACCGCTCGGCCGTCAGCCGGTAGATCGCCGCCACTCCATAGCGCTCGGCCAGCGTGTGCTCGGCGGCCGCACCGAAGCCGCGCCGCCCCAACGCGTCGTAGTACGGCAGATCCGGCCCGCCCCGCCGCCGGCGCCGCACTGCGATGAAATCGGGAAACAGCCCCGCCAGCCATAACGCGTAGTTGCCCAGGTGCACCTGGAGGTGGAAACGGCGCTCCGGTGTGCCCTGATCCCGGGACAAATCGTTCACAATTTCAGTCAGATAGTGGTAGGTTTGGTCATCGACCGTTTGCGGCCGGGTGGTTCGGTCCTGACGACCGAATTCGAGCAGCAAGGCGGCCAGATAGTCTGCCAAGGGGCGGTCGTCCAGGCCGGCAGCCAGCAGCGCGTGGCGCACCGCCACGTAGGCGAACAGCGCGGCGGACGGCACGGCGAGTGACCGCAGCGCCAAGAGCGCCTCGAGCAGCCCCGGCTCGTCGAGTAGGCCATCGGGGCCTTCTCGGGCGAAGCGTTGCTCCGCGCGGGCGCGCGCCCCCGGCTCGCGGCGCGCCAGGGCGACCAGGACCAGTCGGCAATCCGACCCGCGTAGGCGGGCCCGAACGTTCGCGAGGATCATGCCCCAGGCCTCATCGACTTCGACACCTCCAAATCGTATTCCGCAGGCCGACGTGCTCGCCCGGCTCACCGCGCTTTCGCGCGAGCTCGCCGGCGCCTACCGGCCGGCGACGGTCATCGAACGTCTGGCCGCCGCCATCACCGAGCTGCTCGCCCCCGGCCGCCTCACCATTCTCGCCCTCGACGTCGATACTAACAGATTGCAGATCGCGTACCACCACGGCGGTGAGCGGCCGCACATCGAGGACCCCCTGCTCCAGCTCCCCCTGCGGCGCGGCCCGCTGGTGTTCACCCGTCACGCCCTGGAGGAGGCCGCACGCCACGGAGTAACGGTGACGCAGGACGTCGCCTCCTGGATGGGCTCTCCGATCCTCGCCGTGGGCCGAAGCATCGGCGTGGCGGTCCTCACGTCCGACCGGGCCGACGCTTTCGGGCCGCCCGAGCTGGCCTTGCTCTCGGCGGTCGTGGCTCAGGCCGCCATCGCCCTGGAGAACGCGCGTCTCCTCCAGCTCCTCTCCTCCGGCAAGCGTCAGTGGGAGTTGACGGTCGACGCCATCAATCAGGCGATCTGCATCATCGATACGCGGGGGGTCGTCCGACGCGCCAACCGCGTCTTCGCCGATCTGGTGCGAGTGCCGGTCACCGCGATCCCGGGCCGCTCCTGGCTGAGCCTGGTTCCGCCGGCTTGGGGGGCGGTGGTGTCGCGCGCGCTGGCCGAGCCCGGCGCGCACGATATCCGTACTGCGGACCGCCTCTACACGGTGAGCGCCATCCGCATGGAAGGATCTGACGACGAAGCGGCCGTCGTGTCGTTCGAGGACCATACCGAGAAGCGCCGCCTCCAGGACCAGTTGATACAGTCTGAGAAGATGTCGGCGATCGGTCAACTGATCGCCGGCATCGCGCACGACCTGAACAACCCGCTCGCCTCGGTCGTCGGCTTCGCCGATTTCCTTGCCGAGTCGGGCGACGTGCCGCCTGCCCTGGCCGAGCCACTGCGGGTGATTCGACAGGAAGCCGAGCGCGCCGCCACAATCGTGAAGAACCTGCTGTCGTTCGCGCGCCGCCAGGAGGGGGAACGGCTGCCACAGGCGGTCCAGCCGATGCTGGAATCGGTCCTGGGACTGCTCCGGAACGAGCTGATGGCGCTCAAGGTCGAGGTGACCCTCACCGTCGAGCCCGGCATCCCCGAAATCGAGATGAATCCGAACCAGATCAAGCAGGTGTTCGTCAACCTGTTGAACAACGCCGCCCAGGCCATTGCGAGCACGGGGCGCCCCGGCCGCATCGGCATCACGGCCAGACGCTGGCTCGACGGCGTCGCGGTGAGCGTGGGGGATGACGGCCCCGGCATTCCCGAGGAGCTGCTGCCGCGGGTGTTCGAGCCGTTCTTCACCACGAAGACCGAGGGTGAGGGAACCGGTCTCGGCCTCTCGATCTGCCAGGGCATCGTGAAGGAGCACGGCGGGCGGATCACGCTCGAGTCGAGCCCGGGCGCGGGGTCGATCTTCACGGTCGAGCTGCTGGGCGGCAGCCGGCCACCGGTGCCCATCCAGCCCATCCCGCCGACAGCGGGCGGCGGAGCCCTCCGCGTATTGGTCGTGGACGACGAGCCGCACATCCTGCACTACATGCGCGCGACCCTCGAGAGCTGGGGCCACGCGGTCGAAGTCGCCAGCGACGGGACCGAGGCGGTGGAGCGCGCCCTGGTGACACCCTTCGACGTCATCATCTGCGATCTGCGCATGCCGCGGCTCGGCGGCCGGGAGATGTACAACAACCTCGCTCGGGCACATCCCGCCATCGCCAAGAAGGTCATCTTCGCCACGGGTGACACGGTCCGGGGCGACACGCTCCAATTCCTCGAGACGCTCGGTCGTCCGTTCCTCCACAAACCGTTCACCCTGGCCGAGCTCCGGACCGTTCTGGGCAGCGTCAACGCCGGCGCCCAGCCGTAATCGGTGCGCGTCCTGCAGGTGGACGCGGGCCGCGAATGGCGCGGCGGGCAGAACCAGGTCCGGCTGCTCACTCGTGAACTCGCGCGCGAACGGGAGATAGAGCAGCGGCTCGTCACGAATCGTGGCGGTGAGTTGGCCCGCCGAGCCGCGGCCGAGGGTGTGACGGTGCACGGCGTACGCTGGGCGATCTCCCTCGACCCTCGCGCGGCGTTCGACCTGCTGGTCCTGATGAACGAGTTCCGACCGGATGTGGTCCACGCGCACGACAGCCACGCCCTGACGCTCGCCCGCTGGACCCGTCGCTGGGTGGACTGGGAGGCCGATCCGCCGCCGATTGTTGCCACGCGTCGCGTGGACTTTCACGTGCGGCGCGGCAGCGGGTGGTTCCGCGCAGAAACGGTGATCGCCGTGTCTGACGCCGTGCGGCGCGTGCTTGTTGCCGACGGCATGCCCGAGACCGGCATCACCGTGATCCCCGACGGTATCGACCCCGATGAAGTCCGCACCCGTGCCACCGCCCCGCTCGACATCCGCGCGCGATTCGGTCTCGCGCCTGGGACCCCGTTGGCTGTGAACGTCGCGGCGCTCGTCGACCACAAGGATCACCACACCTTGATCCGGGCGGCCGCACATGCGCGCAGCGGCTGTCCCGAGCTCCATTGGGCCATTGCCGGGGAGGGAGCGCTACGGCATTCGCTGGAGCGGGAGATCGCCGACCATGCCGTCGGCGACCGCGTCCACCTCCTGGGGTATGTCAGCGAGGCGGATGCGCTCATCCGGGAGGCGGACGTGTTCGTGATGTCGTCCAAGGAGGAAGGCATGGGCAGCGTGATCCTGCACGCGTTGGCGCTCGAGAAGCCGGTGGTCGCGACGGCCGCGGGTGGCATTCCTGAGGTCCTGCCCGCAGAATGCCTCGTTCCGGTCGGTGACGCGACGGCGCTCGGCGCGAAGGTCGTCGAGGCGATCACCCATCCCCGTTCCCCCGTCCCGCTTCCCCTGAAGTTCACCGCCAAGTCCATGGCCCGCGCCACGTTGGCTCTGTATCACGCGCTCGTCTAGATTGCACCATGATTTACGTCTGCGTGCCAGTGCGTGATGAAGCGAAGACGGCGGGACTCGTCCTCTGGAAGGTGCGCCAGGTGTTTACCGCCTTTCAACGCGAGTATCAGCTGCTCGTGTGCGACGATGCGTCCGCCGACGGCACGCGCGAGGTCCTGGCTCGCTATGCCAGCGTGCTTCCATTGACTGTCATCACGCACCGCGAGCGGCAGGGATACGCCCGCAGCGTCGAGGAGCTGCTGCGCCTCGCGCTGGAGCGCACCGACCGCCCCAAACGCGACTGCGCGATCATGCTCCCCGCCGACTTCGTGTATTCGCCGGAAGCGATGGAGGACATGGTCAAGCGGGTCGAGTCCGGGGCCGACCTGGTCGCGGCCGAGCAGGTGGAGTCCGCCGGCGCCCGCACGCGCGCGCAGCGCTGGGCACGGGACTGGGCGCCTCGGCTGCTGCGCGTCCGGGGCGTGCGGGACACCATCTCCGGTTTTCTCGCCTTGCGGCTCATCACGCTGCGGCAGGCGCTGCGCCAGGACGGCGAGCGGGGGGCCCACGCGCCCGGCCCGCCGCTGCTCGTCACCGACGGCTGGTGCGCCAACGCCGAGCTGCTCGCCCGTCTCATGCCCCATGCCAGGCGTGTGGAGTCCGTGCCCGTCAAGGGCCGCTACGACTTGCAGCAGCGTCCATCGCGCGTTCGCCCCTGGCCGATGTTGCTGGCCGCCTGGCGCGCGCGACCCGTCATCCGCGCCGCGGGCGGCGCCGCGGTCGCTCTCCTGGCGTTGGCCGCTCCCCTGGTCGCCCAGAACCCGCCCGCTGCCACCGCGACGGCCACGGCCGTGCTGCCGCCGGCCCCGCGCGAGTCGGTGACGTTCCGGGTCGGGGAGCGCCTGCGGTATTCGGCAAAGTACGGGCCCTTCTCCGTTGGCGAGGCGACGATGGAGGTCGTGGGGTTGGACACGATCCGCGGCGTGGAGACGGTACGGTTCCGCTTCCACGTTAAGGGCGGCGCGTTATGGTACCACCTCGACCAGCTGCTCGAGTCGTGGGTGGGGCGCGCCGACTTCCGCTCCCGGCGCTACATCAACGACTCCGAGGAGCGCGGCCGCAAGCGACACAACCGCTACGAGATCTTCCCCGATTCCGGGTTCTACCGGGAGGAGGGAGTGGACACGGCCAAGGCGACCGTGTCCGACCCGCTGGACGACGCCGCGTTCCTGTACTGGGTACGCACGCTCCCGCTCGAGGTCGGGAAGCGGTACGAGTACCAGCGTTACTTCCGCCCCGACCGCAACCCGGTGATCATCGTCGTGGAGAAGCGGGAGCGGATCAGCGTCGCGGGGCACAAGTTCAACGCGATCGTGATCCGCCCGATCATCCCGAAGGGGCGCGGGATCTTCGCCGAGCAGGCGGAAGCGCACCTGTGGCTCTCCGACGACGCGCAGCGGATGATGTTGGCCATGCAATCCAACTTCTCGTTCGGCACGGTCACGTTGAAGCTCAAGGAGTTCTCCGTCCCGGAGCACCCATGACCGAGTATCGCGAGGCGGACTTCAGCCGGCTGAAGACCGTCCCGATCGCGCAGCGGCACAACAAGGTCGACCCCTCGCTCCTCGCGCACCCGCCCGGCGCCGACTCGAGCTTCGCCGCATTCTGGCGCTCTCTCCCCGACATCCTGGCAGCCCGCGACCTCCGGCTCGTCGTCGACGACATCGCCCGGGCCAGCGGCCGCCGGGCTGTGGTCGCGATGTTGGGCGGGCACGTCATCAAAGTGGGTCTGGGGCCGCTGCTCGTGCGCTTGCTGGAGCGCGGCGTGGTGACGCACGTCGCTCTGAACGGCAGCGCGGCGATTCACGATTTCGAGCTCGCCGCCTACGGCGGCACGAGCGAGGACGTGGCCGCCGGCCTGAGCGACGGGACGTTCGGGATGGCGGAAGAAACGGGGCGCGACATGAACGCCGCCCTGGCTGCCGGAGCCAAGGACGGGCGCGGCGCCGGTGAGGCGCTCGCGCTCGCCCTGTGCCGGCGCCTCCCCGCCGAGCTTCCGGGGCGCGCCGTGTCCGTGCTCGTAGCCTGCGCCGACCGGCATGTCCCAGTGACGGTCCACGCCGCGCTGGGTGCCGAAATCATCCACCAGCACCCAACCGCGGACGGCGCCGTCATCGGCGCCACGAGCCATCGCGATTTCAAGCGGCTCGCGGCGAGCCTCCCCGACCTGCACGACGGGGGGGTGGTGCTGAATCTGGGCAGCGCAGTCGTGATGCCGGAGGTCTTTCTCAAGGCGCTCAGCGTCGCCCGCAACCTGTACGACGGCCGGCCCACCGGGTTCACCGCCTGCGATTGCGACATGCAACGTCACTACCGCCCGCGGGTAAACGTCGTGGAACGCCCAACCCGGGGACCCGGCGGCGGGCGCGGCGTGCAGCTGACGGGGCATCACGAGATCCTGCTGCCGTTGCTCGTCTGGGGCGTGCTCGCCCGGTTGGAGGCAACGCCAACGGGGCCACCGTCCGCCGGACGATGACCCCGTGAAAGACCGGCCGAGCCGGGAGGATCAAACCGTGTCGCGCTTCCCCTTGATGGTGTCGCGCACCTTGTCGGCCGTGCCGGGACTGACGACCCGCAGCACGAGATAGAGAATGAAGCCTATCGCGGCGAGCCAGAGTACGGTCATCAGGATTCCCATCAGGCCGCCCAGCAAACCGAAGATGATCTTCAGGCCGATCCAGGCGAGGACGGCGAAGATCGCGAAACCGAGAATGCTCCGAAACATGATCCCTCCCGAGTTGCCCCGCAGGACGTCGCAGCCTACGCGCTGATGCCCGCGGGAGTTTCAATCTCCCACGTCGCCGTGGTTGGCGGCGGTGTGATCGGGGCTGCCTGCGCGCGTGCCGCCGCGCAACGCGGGCTCCGCGTGACCTTGCTCGCCCCTGGCCCCGACCCGGCGGCCGCCTCCGGTGCCTCCGCCGGTATGCTGGCCGCCCAGATCGATCCGACCGACGAGCATCTGCTCCCTCTCGCCGTGCGCGGGCGCGACCTCTACGACGACCTCGCGGCCAGCCTGAAAGATACCACCGGATCGGACGTCGCACTCCTGCACACCGGAATTGCCACGGTCGCCTTCGACGAGGAGCGGGCGGCCGCCCTCTGGAAGCTGGTCGCCGCCCAACGCCAGGCCGGGTTGCGGTGCGATTGGCTCGATACGGCCGACCTGCAAGAGCGTTGGCCCGGCGCCGCCCCTACCGCCCGGGGAGCGCTGTTCGCTCCCGAGGACGGGTGTCTGGACCCGGCGGCGCTGAGTGCGGCCCTGCTCGCCGACGCCCGGCGCCTCGGAGTCGAAGTGATCCCGGAAACGGGGCGCCGGTTGGCCGTCGCCGGCGGACGGGTGACCGGCATCGTCACCGACCGGGCCGCCGTCCCCGCCGAGCACGTCGTGATCGCCGCGGGGGCTTGGTCTCCGCGCATTGAGGGACTGCCCCGCTCGATCCCGGTCGAGCCGGTGCGCGGGCAGCTCGTCGCCACGGTGTGGCCGGCCGGGCTCCCGCCCGTCATCCTCTATCACGGCCACGGGTACATGCTGCCGCGCGGTCGCGAGGCGATTCTCGGCAGCACGATGGAGCGCACCGGTTTCGA
>JBGPIW010000072.1:0-8607 GCA_041485045.1 Gemmatimonadota bacterium
AGGTCTTTGGCGACGGTATCGGCACCCTGCAGCTCGCCCTCGTACTCGAGCTCCAGCTTACCGGTGATCGCGGGCAGCGCGGCGTACACGTCCGACACCCGTGGCACCACGGTCTTTTCCTTGGTGGCGATGGCCCGCCGCTCGGCGTTGGACACGACGTTCTCGAGCACGCTGATCGGCAGCCGCTGCGAGACGCCGCTCTTCTTGTCCACCCGCTTGTCGCCCCGTGCCCCGAAGGCGATCCGCTCCACCAGCTCGGCGATGAAGTCGGGCACGCGGATCGGGCGGCCGTCGCGGGCCAGCCACGCCTCCTGCCCGGTGATCGCCGTGCCCAGCTCCACCGTGTGGGGGTAGTGGGTCATGACCTCCGAGCCGATCCGGTCCTTGAGCGGCGTGATGATCTTGCCGCGCGCCGTATAGTCCTCGGGGTTCGCCGTGAACACCAGCGCCACATCCAGGTTCAGCCGCACGGGATAGCCTTTGAGCT
Source organism: Gemmatimonadota bacterium (assembly GCA_041485045.1). Taxonomy (GTDB): domain Bacteria; phylum Gemmatimonadota; class Gemmatimonadetes; order Gemmatimonadales; family GWC2-71-9; genus DASTHG01. The sequence continues at coordinate 488 of JBGPIW010000072.1, forward strand.
GGACGTCGCCCTCCTGCATGATGTTGAACAGCCCCACCTGGATCTTGCCCGCGAGATCGGGCAGCTCGTTGATCGCGAAGATGGCGCGGTTGGCCCGGGGCAGGAGGCCGAAGTGCATCGTCAGCTCGTCGGAGAGCAGGTGCCCGCCCCGCGCGGCCTTGATCGGGTCCACGTCGCCGATGATGTCGGCGATCGTAACGTCGGGGGTCGCGAGCTTCTCGACGAAGCGCGAGTCCCGCGGCAGCCACGCGACGGGGGTGCGATCGCCGTGCTCGGCCACCAGCTCCCGGCCGTACTTCGAGATCGGCGCGAAGGGGTGGTCGTTCACCTCGCTGCCCGCGAGGAACGGAATCTCCTCGTCCAGCAGGGTGACGAGCTGCCGCACGATGCGGCTCTTGGCCTGGCCGCGCAGGCCCAGCAGGATGAAGTTGTGGCGCGACAGGATGGCGTTCACGAGCTGGGGCACGACCGTTTCTTCGTACCCCACGATGCCCGGGAACAACGGGGCGCCGTTCTCCAACAGGCAGATCAGGTTCTCGCGCAGCTCGTCCTTCACCGTGCGCCGGATGCGGGCCGGCGCGGCCCATTCTGTCTGTTTCAGCTCGCCCAGCGTGGCGGGTTTGGCGGTGCTCATGGGCGGACGTTAACCCGCCGTCTCGCGCGGTGTAAAGAGCCGCGCGGCCGCGATGCCCCACGCCTTCACGTCCACGCCGGCGCTACGGTCCGCGCTCACCGCGAGTGCCGGACCGTTCATCTCCACCAGGTTGACGCGGCGCGCCTGCTGGAAGCCGAACGCGGCGGGCCACACGCCGATCGTCCGGTCCGCGCCGCGCACGTCCAACACCTTCAGGACGGCTCCCTCGCCGTCGTCGGCGGGCTTGGCGCCGACGACGAGAACGCCGCGATCCGGAATCGAAAACGCCGAGTCGCGGGCGATGAGCGGACCCGGCGCGGGGTTGGTGTAGGGCGGGCTCACATACAGGGGGTCACACGCCTCCCACCCGCGCCGCACCGGCTCGGCGGCGTCGCCGGGGGCGAGCAGCGACACCCGGTAGCGCAGCACGATGTCGCCCCCCTGACGCGCGGCGTAGTTCGTGTGCCAGTAGTTGTTCATGGCGTAGGAGAACAACGTCCCATCCGGTGCGATGGTCCGGCGCCAGGCCCCGCGAAACAGGTCGTTCAGCGTCACGAGCGGCGCGTCGGGCGCGCTCCACAGCACCCCGTCCGTTCCTTCGTGCAACCAGACCCAGTGGGTATGACAATACCAGTCGCGGCAGCTGCCGGGCTGTTGATCGCGCTCGACCGTCATGCGGCCCAGCGGTACTTCCAGCTCGACGGTGGGGCGGGTGAACGCGAAGGGAAAGGCGACGTACACCGCTTCCTTGTCGAGCGTCGCGGTCTTCGTGATGCGATTCTCGATGTCGATCCAAGGGAGGGCGTCGTACAGCGTGACGCGCGTCGCCACGGCGGACGTGCCGCGCAACGTCCGGAGGCACACGAGCTGGACGCCGATCCCCGGCAGGCGCAACCGCCGGGAGGACAAACGGACGGCGGACGCGACGTCCAGCGCCGGGGCACCGCGCAGTGTGTCGCGGTCTCCCGCGGTCCAGAGCGCACTCCGCTCGCCGCCCGAAACGTGCAGCAGCTGGTTCAGTCCTGACCATGGTGTCGTCCGGACGCGCTCGGCCCCGTCCGGTCCGGCGAGCGACGCGATGGCGCCGGTCTGCGGGTCGAGGCGTACCCGGAACCCACCGGCCGCCGCGTCCAGCGCGTCGCCCTCGTCGGCCGGCGGGACGCGGTCGCGCGGTGCGGCGGTGAGTGCGAGGTAGCCCACCGGCGGGACGTCGCGCAGCAGCACGAGGGCGTCGCCCTCGAAGTCCACCGCGGGGAACGGCTGGCCGCCATAGCCGAGCGAAGTCCCCGCGGCGCCGGGCACCCGCACTACGTCGGTGCGCGGCCAGTTGGCCGCATTGAACGCGATCCGGCCCGGACCGGCGTTCGTGGCTCGGCCGATCCGCTCCAGCGCCGCGTCGAGCTGGCCACGTGCCGCCGCTGCGGCGCCCTCCACGAACCGCCGCTTGTACGCCCATTGCTCCACGGTTTGCCGCGCGTCGGGTGCGCTGATGCTCCCCGCCGCCCCCCATGTGTGCTCGCCGAATAACAGCAGGTCGCGCCACATCTGGCGGCGCTCCTCGGTGCGCGTGCGGATGCGGTCGGCCCGCGCGCCGTCGGGGGCTTCCACCCGCGTATCCCACAGCGCGGCGATCTCCGCCGCCCGTGCCACCAGCTGCGCCGCCCGGAACCGCGCCAGCTCCGTCGCGGTGGACGCGGCCCCATCTTCCCAGTACAGCCCCGTGTCGCCCCGGCGCACCGGAATCTTGGTGGGGTAGCGTCGCTCGATCTCCCGGAAGAAATCTTCCGCCCGGCCCGGCACGAGACGCGGGAATGCGTAGCGCCGCCTGAATTCCTCCATGTTCGCGATCAGCCCTTCGTCCATCAACGCGTTGTCCCACTGCGCGCCATACAGCAGGGCGAGGTCATACGGCCAGGCGGGCGATTGGAACGCCGGGTTGCCGAGCAGCCAGTCCGACAGCCGGCGGCCCATCTCGTCGGCGCCGCGGTCGAAGCCGAAGCGGAGCGCATCGCCGTAGTGATAGCTCCGCCAGTGCAGCACCCGACTCCCGTCCGGCCCTTCCCACCAGTACAGCTGTGGGTAGGCGGTCCAGTCCCCCGTGAGCCCGAGCGGCGTCGCTTCGGACCCGGGGAGCAGGGGGAGGGCGCGTTCGGGGTTCGGGCCGCTCGCGAGGTAGCGGACCCCGCTCCCCGCCAGAATCATCGGGAAGGTGAGGGTCTGGCCGGGGACGTCGGTGATCTGGGCCGTCATGTATGAAAGGCCGCGCTCGCGCGCGAGCAGCCCCGCGGGCCAGACCATGCGGGCCGCCGTCTCGTGGTCCAGCAAGCCGGTGAGGAGGTTGGCGAACAGTGCGTGGAACCCGATTTTCCCGTCGCGGATCGCTTGCAGCAGTGCGTCGCCGTTTGCCGGGGAGCGATTCTCGATGTACGACAGCACCTGGAGCGCGCATTCGGCGGACCAGCGGTACTCGGGATGCGTGGGAAGGCGCGCCAGGGCGGCGTCGAGGTTCCGACGGTGGATCTCGAGCGCGCGCTCCTGCAGGTCGGTGTAGCCGACATCGGTGTGATTGGTGGACAGCCAGTACAGCGTCCAGCGGCGCGGCGGAACGAGCCGCACCCGCCGCCGCCCGACCGACCGCTTCGCGACCTCGAGCTCGATTTGGAAGTCCGCGGCTTCGGACAGGGGCACCCACACCTCGCCGGCGAGCGTGGTGCCGTCGCTCGACGCGAGCAGCCCTGCCGTGCCGACCAGCGCCCCGTGGCGATCCGTCACGCGCGCCCGGGCGGCGGGGGCGGCCAGGCCGGAAACGGTTATTCGGACCAGATTCTTGCGTCCGTCGGGCTGTTGGTAGAGGGCGCTGGGCCGGGCCTCGATGATCGTCTCGGCGGCCCGGCGGGCGGTGGCACGATGGTGGCGCAGCCGATCGACGGCCGCCGCGGCGGCGGCGAGCCAACCCAGAAACGTACGGCGGTCGCTCATGGTAGTGTCGTGTTCAGGTTAGAATGGCGGCGGCCTTGACGCCAGCGCCCTCCCTACTAGCTTTGCGCCCTGCTAGCCCGTCAACCGCTTACCACCCCTAAGGAGATCGCATGAAGCGTCTCGTTTTCGCGCTGGCACTGGTTGCCGCCGTCGGCGCGTGCAAGAAAGCCGAGCAGCCCGCGGCCGGTGCTGCCGACAGCACCAAGATGATGATGTCGGATAGCTCCAAGATGATGTCGCCGGACACGACCAAAGCGACGGACACCACGAAGCACTAGGCGACTCGCTGGCTGTCGTGACCGTCGAGCGAAGCCCGGGAATCACCCGGGCTTTTCGTTTTCACGGAGCCAGTGAACGGCGCGCGCGATGGCCGCGCGCGCCGTCAGGGCGGGTGTCCAGCCGAGCTCGGTCATCGCCCGGTCCACGGGGTAGGGGTTCTCCCCCGTGATGAACGCCATTGCCGCACGGGCCAGGCTGGGTCCGCTCCACAACGCGATCGCGAGGCGGGCCACCGGAAGCGGCAAACGCAGGAACCGCGGATGCACCCCACACGCGTCCGCGATCGCCTCCAGGAACTGCCGCGCCTCGAGCGGCGGCGGCGCGTCGGCGGTGATGTTGTAGGCCCGGAATCCCGATCGCGGCGCACCGCCCTCGAGCGCGGCGACGATCGCGCCTGCGAGATTGCCCGCGTACACGCACGAGAGGTGATTCGTGCCGGGGCCAATCAGCGGCACCACGCGCGCCCGCACGGCCCGGACCAGACGGGGTGTGAACAGCCGGTCCCGCTCGCCGTAGATGACGTTGGGGCGGACCGCGATCGCCACGATGTCGCCGCGCTCGGCGGCGGCACGCACGACCTCCTCGGCGGCCCGCTTGGTACGGGCGTAGAAGTCAGCCGCGGCGATCGGGCGAAACGGATAGTCCTCGGTGCGCCGCTCCGGCGCGGCACGGTAGTCCGACGAGCCCCCGTACACTGCGACCGACGAGACGAACACGAGTCGCGCCCGCGTCGCGCGCGCCGTCTCCACGGCCAGCCGGGTGGCCCCGACGTTCACCGCCTCGTAGTCGGCGAAGGTCGTGCCGGGGCGCTGGACGATCGCCGCCGCGTGCACGATCGCCTCGAGACCGCCGCCGCCGGCGCGCTGCCAGGTTTCCGGGTCCGTAACATCGCCCGGGACCGCGGCGGCACCCAGGTCGCGCACCGGGCCAACGGCGCCGGGACGGGCCAGCGCGCGAACCGCATGACCCCTGGCACGCAACGCCGTTATCACATGACTGCCGACGAGTCCGCTGCCGCCCGTCACGAGGATCGTCAAGCTGGATCCCAGCGGGGCAACGCGAACGGCAGAGTCACCACCCGGGCCCCGACGCCACCCGCGTGTACCAGCGTGCCGGCCTCCACTTCCCCGCGCAGCATCCCGAGTCCGATCCACCGTCCCGAGGGTGAAGTGAGCGGCCCACCGTCGGGCAGCCACGCTACCGTGGTCACTCGTCCGACTTCGCGGTCCTCCCAGAACACCGGCAGCGGCTCGCCGGGGCCCGGCTCCGCCTCGAACTCGAGCCCCGCCAGCCCGCGATTGGTGTGGCCGCGGAAGTGGAGACGGCTCACCGTTTCCTGCCCGGTATAGCAGCCCTTGGTGTACGACACGCCGCCGATCGTATCCAGCCGCACTTCCTGTGGCAGCGTGCGCTCGTCCACCTCGGATGCGAGCCCCGGCCACCCGGCCAGCACCCGCGCCAGCTCGAGCGCCAGCCCCTGCACTGCTACGGCACCCGCCTGGGTCAAGCGCGTCACGATGCGCGCGGCGTCGGATGCGGCAGCGCTGAGCTGAAGCGCGAACGGCGCTCCGTCACCGGCGCGGGCGATCTCGCAGGGCGCCCCATCCAGGGGGCCGGCGGTCACGTGGCCCGGGGCGGGCGGGGCGGGGAGCCGCGCCGCTTCCGCGATCGCCGTGGCGTGCGCCCCGGTGAGGCGCAGCACCACCTGATCCGAGGTGCGATCCGTGGTGCGGGCGAGGCGCGGGGGAACGGAGCGGGTGAGCAATGTGAATGCCCGCTCGCGGCCCACGGCGGGAACGGTGAAACGCACTGTGGTCCCCATCCGCGCGACCCAGCCGTCCACCACCATCATCCCCTTGGGCGTCAACAACGCCCCGTACACGAACGATCCGTCTCCTGGCTTCTCGATGTCGTTCGTGAGTAACCCCTGCATGCAGGTCACCGCACCGGCTCCGGCCAGCTCGAGGACGGCCACGTCTGCTGGGGCGACGAGGGCTCCGGCACGCAGCGCCTGGACCACTGGAGCGGCCCACGGGCCGGCGGGCAGCCGGGAGACCGTCGGCGAAGGCGGACCGGGTGGTGGGGTGCCGGGACCGGTCACGAACCCGTCCGGGCCGGCCACCGGTCGGGAGCCGGCAGGGCTGCGATCCAATGGGAGAGGAGCGGCCAGCACTCCTGGTCGGCCCGCGCGTCGAGCAGGAGGCCGGAATGACCGAGACCCGGCCCTACGACGCTGAAAATCGCCGGGGTGCTGCCGGCCCGCTGCGCGAGCGTGCGGCACGCCGCCGCGGGAGCGAACAGCCGGTCGCCCTCTCCCGCGACCGCCAGCACCGGCGTGCGTGATCCCCGCAGCGCCGCGAAGTAATCGAAGCCGTCCGTGCCACGCCACTCCCCGCGCGCGTTCCACGCCATCCACTCCGCCAGGACGAGCGCGGCTTCGTCTTCCGATCCCATGCGCAGCGCGCGGGCCGGAAAGCGAGGCAGGGTCCGGCACATCGCGATGGTCCCCAAGGCCAACAACCGGCGCAGCGGTCCCATCACCGGGCCGGGTGTGCCGAGGGTCACGACCGCCGCCAGCGCCCCCGGATCGCGGGCGAGGTGGGCCAGGCCGATGGCGCCGCCCACCGAGTGGCCGACCCATACCGGGGGGGCGCCGCCCGTCGCCGTCCGGACGTAGTCGACCAGCGCCGGCGCGTCATGTGTGATGGTGTTCTCGAAATGCCAGGTATGCGGACGCGGCTCGCGCTCGGCGGCGCCGTGCGTGCGCCAGTCGGCGAGCCACACGTCACAGCCCGACGCCGAGAGGTACCGGGCCAGTCCGGTGTTATCGGTTCCACCCCGCAACCACACCGTGTGGCTCGAGAATGCGCCATGCACCAGCAGCACGCTCGCGGCCGGGATAGTCGTGCGCGCGACAGGGTCCATCCGATACAGGACCAGGTCGACACCGTCTCCAGTCCGGACACCGATCGTCATCATCGGTAGAACCCCGCTGCCGCGTAGGACACGTCCAGCACCTCGACCGGATGGCACACCTGGACCCGCGCGCGCGCGGCGCGCAGGCCGGCCCCCAGCTGCATCACGCATCCCGGGTTGCCGCTCGTGAGGACGTCGGGCGGATCTGCGAGCAGCTGGGCCAGCTTCGGGGCGAGCACGGCCCGCGACAGCTCGGGTTGGAGCAGGCCGTACAATCCCGCCGCACCGCAACATTGCGCCGAATCGGCCGTGGGCCGCACGTCGAGTCCGGGAACGGCCCGCAGGACGGCGAACGGCGGCTCGGCCACGCGCTGGGCGTGGAGCAGGTGGCAGGGGGCGTCGTACGCGACCCGGAGGCGCAAGGCCGCTCCAGCGACAGGTCCGCGCTCGGCCAGGATCTCCGTGACGTCGCGGACCCGCGCCGCGAACCGGGACGCCGCCGGGTCATCCTCGAGCAGGGTGCCGTACGCTCTGAGCTGCGCCCCGCACCCCGCGCTGTTCACCACGATCGGCTCCTCTCCGGTGCCGAACACCGCGACATTGGTCCGCGCCAACGTTTGTGCGGCAGCGTGCCCCCCGGCGTGCGCGTGCAGCGCCCCGCAGCAGACCTGGCCCGGGACTTCCTCCACCGTGCAGCCATTCACGCTGAGTGTACGAATGGTGGCATCGTGCACGTGGGCAAACAGGCCCTCCATGATGCATCCCCGAAATAGCGAGACGGCGGTCGGGCGGTCGGGCGGTCGGACCGACCCCGGGACCGCCTGACCGCCGGCCCGCCCGTCCGCCTTCGTCGCCGCCAGCATCCCCATCGCGAATCGCAGCCGTCCCCATCCCGCGAGCGCTCCCGGCACTCCGCTCGCCCGAACGGCTCGCGCCGTCGCGTACACGATGCCCGACAGGGCCGACGATGTCATGGCGCCGAGTGCCAGCCGAGCGAGGAGTGGTGGGGCGCGTCGGTCGGTCAGCCACTGCCGTGCGGCTTCCAGGCCGGCACCGTAGCCCACGCCCGACGGGCAGACCGGCTCGCAGCCGCGGCACCCGAGACACCGATCCAGGTGGTACCGCAGGCCGGGGTCCTCGCTCGTCAGCTCGCCCTGCTCGAGGGCGCGCATCAGCGCGATCCGGCCGCGCGGCCCGTCGGCCTCGTCGCCGGTGGCGAGGAAAGTGGGGCAGGCTTGCAGGCAGAACCCGCAGTGGACGCAATTGTCCAGGGCCGCGAAGCCGCCGCGCCCCGCGGGCCTCATTCGTCGGC
>JBGPIW010000073.1:0-8592 GCA_041485045.1 Gemmatimonadota bacterium
CAACACGCACAGGTCGGCCCGGCCCGCGGCGAGGATGGTGTTGACGTCGGTGTAGCTCGAGATGTTGCCCACCGTCATCACCGGGAGCCCCGCTTCGTGGCGGATGCGGTCGGCGAACGGCGTCTGGAACAGGCGCCCGTATACCGGGCGCTGTTCCGGGACCGTCTGCCCGGCGGAGACATCCAGAATGTCGCAGCCGTGTTGCTGGAAGAAGCGCGCCACATCGACCGCGTCTTGGGACTCCATTCCGCCCGGGGTCCAATCCACCGCGGAGATGCGCACGGAAATCGGCTTGGCCGCGGGCCAGCCGGCGCGCACCGCGTCGAACACTTCCAGGGGAAACCGCATCCGATTCTCCAGCGATCCACCGAAGTCGTCACGGCGCCGGTTGGTCAACGGGGAGATGAAGCCGGCGAGCAAATACCCGTGGGCGAAGTGCAGCTCCAGCGCGTCGAACCCGGCCTGCTCGGCCATGCCCGTTGCCCGGGCGAAGGCGTCGCGTACGGCGACCATGTCGGCCCGGTCCATCTCCTTCGGCACCTGGCTGTGCGGAAAATAGGGAATGGGTGACGCCGCCAGGATCGGCCAGGCTCCTGTTTCGAGCGGCTGGTTGTCGCCCTCCCACATCTTCTTTGTCGCGGCCTTGCGGCCCGCGTGCCCCAGCTGCAGGCCGATCTTCGCCCTGCTGTGGGCGTGGACGAAGTCCACGATGCGGCGCCAGGCCGTGACGTGTTCCGGCTTGTACATCCCGGTGCAGCCGTAAGAAATGCGGCCCTCGGGCGTGACATCGGTCATTTCGGTGAACACCAGGGCCGCCCCACCCAGGGCGCGGGTGCCCAGGTGGACGAGGTGCCAGTCGTCCGGCGTGCCGTCTTCGGCGGAGTACTGGCACATCGGCGAGACGACCGACCGGTTCTCGAGCACGAGCTCCCGCAGCCGAAACGGCGTGAAGAGCGGAGGTGGGACGGGATCCGGCGGGACCGCGACCTGCGCCTGGGAGGCCGCCTCGCCGGCGAACCAGCGGTCCACGTCGGCCACGAATTGCGGGTCGCGGATCTTGAGGTTGTCGTGCGTAATGCGCAGCGAGCGGGTGAGCAGGTTGAACGCGAACTGCTCGGGCGCCAGCTCCATGTAGCGCTCCGTGTTTTCGAAGTACTCGAGGCTCACTTGGGCAGCACGCTGCAGGCTTTCCACTACGGGGCGGCGCTCCGTCTCGTAGGCGGCGAGGGCGCTGGGGAGGTCCGGCTGGATCCCCAGGGCCCGGACCAGGACGATCGCATCCTCCATGGCGAGCTTCGTGCCCGAGCCGACCGAGAAGTGCGCGGTATGGGCCGAGTCGCCCACGAGCACGACGTTGTCGTGGTGCCAGCGCTCGTTGCGCACGGTGCCGAAGCTGCGCCAAACGGAGCGGTTCTGCTGCAGCCGGTGTCCCGCCAGCTCCTCGGCGAACAGGTCCTCGCAGAAGGCGATCGTCTCGTGCTCGGTCGCGCGGTCGAGACACGCCGCGCGCCAGGTCTCCTCCCGCGCTTCGACGATGAACGTCGATTGTCCACGCTCGTACTGATAAGCGTGGACCCGCCACAGGCCGTGCCGGTCGGCCTTGAAGTAGAAGGTGAAGGCGGGGAAGGGACGGGTCGTGCCGAGCCACACGAACCGGTTGGACCGCCAATCCACGGTCGGCTGGAACGTCGTGGCGAACCGCTCGCGGACCAGACTGTTGGCGCCGTCGGCGGCGAGCACCAGGTCGGCTCCGAGGTAGGACGAGGGGTCGGTCACCTCGGTGCCGATCTCGATGCGCACGCCGAGGTCGCTCGCCCGGCGGGCGAGGACCTCGATCATCGCCCGCCGCGAGAGCCCCGAGAACCCGTGACCGGTGGAGCGGAGCAGCTCGCCCCGGTAGTGGATCTCGATGTCGTCCCAGCGCGCGGAGCGACGCGCCATCGCGTCGAAGGTCTCGGGGTCGGCCTGCTGGAGGTTCTCCTGCGTCGCTTCGGAAAAGACGACTCCGAAACCGAAGGTGTCGTCGACGCGGTTGCGCTCGACCACCAACACGTCATGCGCAGCATCGGCTTTCTTCAGGAGGATCGCGGTATAGAGCCCCGCGGGTCCGCCACCGATCGACACGACTCTCATTTGAGCAGCTGCCCCGCGATGACGAGGTGCTGGATCTCGGTGGTGCCTTCGTAGATACGCAGGCTGCGGACCGAGCGATACAGCCGGTCCACCGGGTGATCGGCCAGCACACCCCGGCCACCCAGGATCTGCACGGCGTCGTCCACCGCGCGTTGCGCCGCCTCGGTGGCGAACGCCTTCGCCATTGCGGCCTCGATCGTGATGCGCTCGGCACCACGGTCCTTCTCCCAGGCCGCGCGATAGACGAGCAGCCGTGCGGCGGTGAGGTCGGTGGCCATGCGGGCGAGTTTTTCCTGAATCAGCTGCTGGTCGGCGAGCGGCCGCCCGAATTGATGGCGGACCGTCGCGTGGCCAAGCGCCTCGTTCAGGGCACGCGCGCTCATGCCGCACGCGGCGGCGCCGACCGTCGGCCGGAGCCAGTCGAGCGTGGTGAGGCCGAGCTTGAACCCCTCGCCTTCGGCGCCGAGGCGGCTCGCGGCGGGGACCCGACACTCGGTAAAGGCGATCTCGCCCAGTGGGTGGGGCGCCGCGAGCACCTGTGGACGGACGAACCGCAACCCTGGCGTCTCGGCCGGCACGAGAAAGGCGGACAGGCCCTTGTTGCCGCGCGACGCATCGGTGGACGCGAACACCACGTAGAAGTCGGCGATGCCGGCATTGGAGATCAGCGTCTTCAGGCCGTCGAGCACGTACGTCTCGCCGTCGCGCCGCGCGGTGGTGGCGATGGCCGCCACGTCCGAGCCCGCGTCGACCTCGGTCATGGCGAAGGCCGCCATGGCCTCGCCCGCGAGGACCGCGGGCACCCAGCGTCGCTTCTGCTCCTCGCTGCCGGCGAGCACGATCGGGATCGTACCGAGCGCCTGGAGGGCGAACACGGCGTCGGCGAGCGGCGACGCCGCCGCGAGCGCCTCCCGCACGAGACAACACGTGCGCAGATGCTGGTCGGCGATCGCCGCGAACCACCCGGCGCGGCCCAGCAGCGCGAGGAGCTCGCGGGCGACGCGCCGGCCGGCGGCGTCGTCGGCTGGCTCCGGCAGCGGGGCGATCTCACGCGCGGCGAACGCGGCGACGTGCGCGCCGAGCTCCAGGTGGTGGGGCTCGAGAAACGCCCGCACGGGACCGAGGTCGGGAATCGCTCTCACGTGAATCGGGGCTCCCGCTTGGCGACGAAGGCGTCGTAGGACTCGCGGAAGTTGGAGTGCCGCATCAGCTCGGCCTGCACTTGGGCTTCCAGCTCCAGGGCGGCGCCCAGATCCATCGTGGCCTCGCGGTTGAGGGCGTCCTTGGTGACGGCCAAGGCGGGGGAGGGTCCCCGCGCGAGACGCCCGGCGAGGGCGCGGGCCTCCGGCAGCACCGCCTCGGCCGGCACGACGCGATGGTACAGGCCGATCTCGTAGGCTCGCCGCGCGTCGATGAAGTCGCCGGTCATGAGCAGCTCGGTGGCACGGCCCAGGCCCACGAGGCGCGGCAAGAGCCACGCCGCACCCATGTCGGCGCCCGAGAGGCCGACCCGCACGAACAGAAACGCGATCTTGGCGCCTTCGGCCGCGATGCGAAAATCGCACGCCGCCGCGATCACCGCTCCCGCACCCGCCGTCGTGCCGTTCAGCGCGGCGATCACGGGACGGCGGCAGCGCCGGATCGCCAGGATCAGATCGCAGGTGAGACGGGTGAAATCGAGCAGCCCTTGCGCGTCCCGCTCGAACAGCCGGCCGATGATGTCCTCGACGTCGCCCCCTGAACAGAAGGCGCGGCCGGCGCCGGTGATCACCACCGCCCGCACGCCCGGCTCCTGGTCGAGCGTCTTGAACGCGTCGCGCAGCTCCTCGTAAACCTGGAAGGTCAGCGCGTTGAGCCGGTCGGGGCGGTCGAGCGTAATGGTCGCCACCCCGGTGGCCGGGTCGTGTGCGTAGCGAAACGATTGCGGTGCGAGGGGCATGCCGGCCTCGAGCCTTGTCGGTCAGGAAATCACGGCGGTCGCTTCGATTTCCACCAGCGCCCCCGGATCCACCAGGGATTTGACCTCGACCAGCGCCATCGCCGGATAGTGTTTGCCCATCAGACGGCGATGGACCTCGCCCAATGCGGGTCTGCCGGCCAGGTAGGCCGCCTTGTCGGTCACATAAACCGTCATGCGGCCGATGTCCTGCGGCGCCCCCCTTGCGGCCTGCACCACCGCGAGGACACGCTCGAGGGCGCGCTCCCATTGCGCGACCAAGTCCCCCGCGTCGGGCGCCGCCTGCCCCGCCACGAACAGGATCCGCCCACCCGCGGGTCCCAGCATCCCGTGATTCCAGCCGCTGGGGCGGCCGAGCGGCTCCGGGTTGATGATCTCGAAGCTCATGCGCGCAGCGCTCCCGCGTCGAGGACGATGGTTTGTCCGTTGAGCGTGGCCGCTGCGTCGCCCGCCAGGCCGAGGACGGTGACGGCGACCTCGTCGGCCGTGACGAGACGCGGCTGGCCTGAATGGGACAACACGGCCGCGAGCGCCTGCTCCCGCGTCTGCTTGGTGCGCTCCATGATACGGACCAGCGACTCATCGGTCATGGGCGTATCCACGTACCCGGGGCAGACCGCGTTCGCGGTGACCCCCGTGCCCGCCAGCTCGGCGGCGAGCGAGCGGGTGAAGCCGATCACGGCGTGCTTGGCGGTACTGTACGCCGCGATGTACTTGCCCCCGCTGAGCCCGGCGATGGACGCGACGTTCACGATGCGACCCCATTCGCGCTCGAGCATGGCAGGCAGCAGCGCCTGGGTCACGAGCAGCGTCCCGGTGGCGTTTACGGCCAGCAGGCGCTGCCATTCTTCGAGCATGATACGCTGGACCGGCGCGGAAGAAGCGGTACCGGCGTTGTTGACGAGCACATCGGCCGTGCCGAGCCGATCGCGGGCCGTACGGGCGAGCGCCGCCACCTGGCCCGCGTCGGTCACATCGCAATGCGCCGCCCAGGCCTCGTGGCCGGCGCGGCGCAGCTCCACCGCGACCGCTTCCACCTCGTCGATATGGCGTGCGGCGATGAGGACGCGGGCGCCTGCGCCGGCGAGCGCCCGCGCGACGGCGGCGCCGATGCCGCGCCCGCCCCCCGTGATCACCGCGGCGCGCCCCGCGAGGTTCATCCCACGCCCCGGGCGAACTCGATCATGACCGCCTCTTCGAGGATCGCGCCCAATGCGGCGAGACTGGAACGTCCTTCCTCGAGCGTCGCCTCGGCGGGATAGCCGAAATAAGCGCTGGGGCCGCCCGCCTCCACGAAACTCATGTGACCCGCGGCGATCGCCGTCGAGAGGGAGCGGGCGTTGGGTGGGAGGCGCAGCCGCACGTCTTCCCGTACCAGATCCGGTCGGATGGCCATCACGAGCGACGTCTCGTACCGGCCCGCGTGGCAGGCCCCGCTGCGGAACTCGGCGGTGAGCCGCATGGCCCAGGGGCGCTGCGTGACGTCGGGGAACACGACGCGGATCTTGCCCGCCTGGCGCACCTCCGTCACCGCGGCGTGGAGCGCCGCGAGATGGGTGGGGTCCAGGTGGGCGTTGGCGATCGCGAGCACCTCGAAGTCGTGACGGGCGAGACTCTCGGCCACACCGACGACCTGCAATGTGAGGGCGCCGGCGTCCGGCGACAGGGTGCCCGGAAAGTCGGCGGCGAATGGCGCGGCGGCGTAGGCCAGCACCGGCAGCAGCAGGACCTCGAGCCCGCGGACCGAGAGTTTGTCGGCCCCGGCGTGAGCCATCGCTTCGGCGATCAGGACGTCGGTGGCGATGGGCAGGTGCGGGCCGTGGGCTTCCACCGCGCCGACCGGCAGGATCGCCACCGCCCGCTCCCGGTCGGCACCGCCGACGTCCTGCCAGGTCAGGTGCGCCAGCTCGCGGACCGACATCAGACCGGTTGACCGGGGGGCGCGGCGGAGCGCATCATCCCCTCATGGCCTTCGAGCCGCCGCAGCGCTTCAACATCGCCGATTACTTCCTCGACACACGGGTGCGGGAAGGGCGGGGCGGGCGAACGGCGCTCGTGACGGATCAGGGTACGCTCACCTACGCGGAGGTTCAGGCGCGGGCAAACCGTTTCGGTCGCCTCCTCCAGGAGGCTGGGGTATTGCCGGAGCAACGCGTGCTGCTCGGCCTCCCCGACGGTCCGGACTTCGTCGCCGCGCTCTTTGGCACCCTCAAGATTGGCGCGGTAGTCGTGATGGTCAACCCGCAGCTCGACACCGCGGCGATCGAATACTTCCTCACCTACACGCGGGCCCGGGTCGCGGTAACCACGCGGGAGGCCGCAGGCTCATTCCGGGCGGCGAGCCGCGGCGCACCGTTGCTCAAGGATGTGCTGGTGATCGACGAGCCGGCGACATCGGGGCGGCTCGCCGCAGGGGCGGAATCGCTCGAAACCTTTTCGAGTCATCGCGACGATGCCGCCATCTGGCTGTTCTCCGGCGGCACGACCGGGCGGCCCAAAGCCGTCGTGCAGACGCACACGTCGTACGCCAACACCACCGAATGCTACGCCAAGGGCGTCCTGGGCTATCGGGAGAGCGACGTCACGCTGTCGGTGCCCAAGCTGTTCTTCGGCTACGCCATGGGTACGAACCTGCTGTTTCCGTTTGCCGTCGGCGCCAGCGCCGTCCTCTTCGCCGAGGCGGCCACACCCGAGGTACTCTTCGCCCGGATCGCGCGGCACCGACCCACGATCCTCGTGAACGTGCCCACCATGGTCAACCGGATGGTGAGCCACCCCGACGCGCGGCGCCAGGACTTCTCCTCGTTGCGCTTCGCGACCTCGGCGGGCGAAGCGCTGCCGGTCGAGCTGTACGAGCGCTGGATCAGCGCCTTCGGAACCGAGCTGCTGGACGGACTCGGCACGGCGGAGATGTGGCATATCTTCATCAGTAATCGTCCGGGTGCGGTGCGCCCGGGGACCCTGGGGCAGGTCGTGCCGGGCTTCGAGGTGCGGGTGTGCGACGAGACCGGGCGGGAGCTCGGCCCCGGTGAGATCGGGATACTGTGGGTGCGCGGCAATTCGCGCGCTATCGGCTACTGGCAGCAGATGGAGAAAACCCGGGAAGTGTTTCGCGGCGAGTGGTACGTGTCGGGCGACCTGATCGCCCGCGATGCCGATGGGTACGTCACCTACCACGGCCGCGCCGACGAAATGCTCAAGGTCTCGGGGAAATGGCTCTCGCCACAGGAAGTCGAGGGGTGTCTGCTGCAGCATCCCGCCGTGCGGGAGGCGGCGGTGGTCGGCGTCGTGGGGCAGGGGGGACTCACCAAGCCGCACGCCTACGTCGTGGCGGGCGAGCGGCGTGCCGGGCTCACCGAAGAGCTGCGGGCCTTTGCCGCCGCGCGGCTGGAAGGATACAAAGTGCCGCGGGAAATCGTGTTGCTGGACGTGCTGCCACGCACGCATTTGGGCAAGGTGGACCGGGGACTGCTCCGGAAGGGAACCCCATCACAGGAGGAAGCATGAAGCGGAGTTGGGTCGGCATGGCGCTGACGCTCGCGGCGCTCGGGGCGCCACGCTCGGCCGCGTCGCAAGAACAGATGGTCGCCGTGCGTCAGGCGATCGATGCGCAGAATCGTGCCTGGGCCGAGGCAACCAAGGCGGGCGATGCCGCGGCCATCGCGCGGATCTTTGCCGACAACGGGGTCGAAGTGAGCGTCCGCAACGCGAAAACCTGGAAGGGCCGGGCCGCAATCCAGGATCTGTTCGTGCAGATCTATCAGAATCCCCACGCCACCGATGCGGTGGTGCAGACCGACCAGGTCATCCTCGACGGTCCCACGGCGGTCGAATACGGCCACTACACGTTCACCTATCCGCCCAAAGACGGCACCCCGCAACTGGACAGCGGGAAGTACGTCGTGGTGTGGCGCCAGCAGGCAGACGGCGGCTGGCGGATTCTCGTGGACATGGGGCTGCCGGCGCCGTAGTGGCTGGTCAGCCGGTACTCGTCGCGGCCGAGCTCGAGACGCTGCTCGACCCGGAGCAGCTCGCGGGGCTCGAAGTCACCTGGCTGGCACACGAGGCGCCCACGCCGAGCGGCAACTGGGTCGCCCTCGTGCCGCTGCTGTCGCGCTGGGTCGGCGGGACCGAGCTGAAGAACCTGCCGAACTTGAAAATCGTGGCCAACGTCGCCGTCGGCTACAACAATGTCGATGTGGTCGCGGCGGAGCTCAGAGGGGTGGTGGTCACCAACACGCCGGACGTTCTGACCGAGGCGACGGCCGATCTCACCTGGTCGCTCATCCTGGCGTGCGCGCGGCGCCTGCAGGCGGGAGTGGATCTAGTGCGCAGCGGGCAGTGGACGGGGTGGCATCCGACCCAGCTGCTCGGCATGGAGCTGCGTGGGGCGACCCTCGGATTGCTGGGTGCGGGGCGAATCGGGCAAGCGGTCGCCCGGCGCGGCGTGGCCTTCGGGATGCGCATCCTGTACTGCACCCGCGGTCCCAAGCCCGAGCTCG
>JBGPIW010000074.1:0-8537 GCA_041485045.1 Gemmatimonadota bacterium
GACGGCTTCGAGGGCGGATCGCCCGGTGGTGATCACGTCCTCGCAGACGACCACCGGATCGCCGGCTTCGAGACACCCTTCGATCAGACGACCGGTCCCGTGGGCCTTTGCTTCCTTGCGCACCGTAAAGGCGTCGAGTGGGGTTCCCGCGAGATGCGCGGCGTGGGCGATTGCGTAGGCGACCGGATCCGCACCGAGAGTCAGGCCGCCGACTGCCCGGGGCTGCCATCCGTGTGCGTGAAGGGCGGCCACGCCGGCGACGCCGATCAGTACCTGCCCCTCGCCCGACATGGTGGTCCGTCGAGCATCGATGTAGTAGGTGGAGCGTCGTCCCGAGGCGAGGACGAAATCTCCACGGGTCAGGGAGCGCTGTCGCAGCAGCTCGGTGAGCCGGCCTGTCGTCCCGAGCCCAGCCGAGCTAGTGGTTGCATTCACTACTACTAGTCCTTCTTGCCACCCATGAATCGGCGGAAGGTATTCAACAAGCCCGTTTCCTGCGGGTCGGACGTGCCGGTGGCCGCGGCGGCAAAGTCCTCGGCGAAACTCGTCACGCTGGCCTGGCGCTGGGCGGGGTCGCGGCTCAAGCCGCGCATGACCACGCTCTCCAATGCCGTCGGGAACCGCCGACCGGGGAGGGCATCGTTCAGTGGCAGCGGCGGCTCCTTCAACAGCTGCTGGAACAACTCTCTCGGGTTACGCCCCGTGAAAGGGTGCCTGCCCGTGAGCATGTAATAGGCGATCGTCGCCAGACTGTAGATGTCGGCCCTCGTGTCCACGAGCTCGCCGGAGAGCGCCTCCGGCGCAACGTATTGCAGCGTGCCGACAAAAAACCCGGTGCGGGTGAGTCGCTCTTCGGGGGGGAGCTCCGCATCGCGGGCGATCCCGAAGTCCAGCAGCTTCGTCACCGTCGTCTGCGCGTCGTAGTTGATGTTCTCGGGCTTCAGGTCGCGGTGAATGATGCCGACCTGGTGGGCCGCGGCGAGGCCGGCCGCGAGCTGTGTGACGATGGCGGCCGCCAAGGCCGGAGCGACGGGACCGCTCTGGTGTAGGAAGTCGGCCAGAGACTGCCCGCCCGCCCACTCGAGCGCGAGGTAATACAGTCTATCCGCTTCGCCGTAATCGTAAGTACAAACCACCGCCGGGTGGCGGACGCGCGCGCCGTAACTCGCCTCCCGCAGGAACCGCTTGACCGCCGTGGGGTCGCCCCGCAAGCGGGAGCGTAATACCTTGAACGCGCAGGTGCCGTGCTCGGCGTGTTCGGCACGGTAGACTTCCGCCGTGCCTCCTTCACCGACGCGTTCGAGGAGGCGGTAGCCGGCGATCGTCCGACCGGCGAGGTTCTCATTGGCCATGGGATCGGGCGAAACTAACGTCCGGCTTTGAGGTTGAGCAAGTGATACCACGCGTAGTGGTCGGATTGGTGGGGGTAGTTGCCACTGCCGCCTGTGGCACTTGGCAGCGGGTGGGCGCCCCGAACACACCACAGCAGGGTGCTGCGGTGATGCAGTTGTTCGACGCCGCCACAATCTACGATCGCATGGGGCTGTTCGTCACTGGGGCGCCGCTGCCGACCGTCGCCACGGTGCGGTTTCTGGCGGGGCCCGCGCCCGACTCCACGCTCGCCGTGTTCGCGCTTTCGCTCGCCAATCATTCCCTCAGCTTCCACCGCGACGGTAACGAGTTCGTCGCTGAATATCACGTCGAGCTGGCGTTCCGCACCGACTCCGGTCCCCCCGTCCAGCTGACCAGCGATCAACGGGTGCGGGTGCGGGGATTCCAGGAGACCTTGCGGGCGGACGAAAGCGTCTTGTTTCAGGGCTTTCTGACGCTGCGCCCCGGCGTGTATACGGCCAGTGTCATGATCCGTGACCGCAACAGCCCGGCATCCGCACGCCGCGAGCGCCGGGACACCGTACCGCGGCTCGTCCGGCCCGCGCTCGCCGCTCCACTCCCCGTTTACGAGGCGACGGGCCGAGCATCGACGAGCGAGCGCCTGCAGGTCCTCGTGAATCCGCGTGCGACGCTGCCCTACGGGACGGATACGTTGCGCTTCTACGTGGAGGGTTACGGGCTGCCGTCCGGCACACGGCTTGCGGCACAAGCGGTGGACCAGAGCGACAACATCGTATGGCAAGACACGCTGCCGGTTCAGGACTCAGCGGGATTCGCGCATGCGACCCTGTTGATCGCGGGAGCGCGGCTGCCGGTCGGAGAGCAGGAGCTGCGCCTTGGAATGGTGGGGAGCACCGCGCAGAGTCATACGCCATTCCTCGTCAGCTTCTCCAGCCAGTGGGTCATCACGAATTACGCCGAGATGGTGAGCCTGTTGCGCTACTTCGACCGGCAGGACCTGGTCAGCAAGCTGCGCAACGCTCCGCCCGAACAGCGCGCGCTGGCGTGGCGGGAGTTCTGGACCGCCACCGACCCGGCGCCGCTGACCCCCGAGAACGAGGCGCTCGACGACTATCTGCATCGGGTGCAGATCGCGAACTTCCGCTTCCAGGAGCCGGGACGTCCCGGCTGGCTCACCGATCGCGGGGAAGTATTCATCACGCTCGGGGAGCCCGACGAGGTCATGGACCTCTCGAGCAGCGGAGTGACGCGTAACGGGCCACAGAACGTCCGTTGGAGCTACACCACCCTCCGCCTACTGCTCTTGTTTCAGGACCTGACCGGGTTCGGCCGCTTCGAGCTCACGCCGGGCTCGCGCGCCGACTACTTCCAGGTGCTCGCTCGCGTGCGCCGGCAGCAGTAATGCGCCGAGTCGTTCTCGCTCTGTTCGGCGCCTGTTGGCCGCTCACGGCTCGGGCGCAGACCTTCGAGAACCCGGCGCAGCGCGCCGAATCCCTGTGGCATTCCGGCCGTCCCTGGCACACCGCCGAGACCCTGCTCGACGCGGCCGCGCACTCGCCCCGACAAGATGCCTCGTTCATCGTCCGCAGCGCGGCAGCCGAGCTGGAGGCGCGACGCTACGATCGCGCCCGCAGCCTGCTGATCGGTCAACCATGGCTCGACGACTATGAGGGCGGGGAAGCGCTGCGAGTGCTCGGCGAGGCCGAATGGCGCATGGGCCAGCCCGAACAGGCCGCTCGTCGCTTCGTCGCCGCGCGCGGGCATGCCCGCGGGCCGGTGGCCGGGTTGCTCGCGGTCCGGGCCGCGTTGGCGTTCGAAGCGGCCCACCTCCCGGACAGCGCGGCCCGGTACTACGCTGTCGCGCGCAGCGGAGGCCTGGCGGCGATAGAGCCGTGGCTGCGGCTGCGGGAGGCGCGCGTGCTGCGGGACACGGCGACCGCCCTGCGACTGCTTGCGAATCTACCGCCTGTCGTCGCACGGGAGGCCGGCGGCGCCAGGGCCGGCGCGCTGCTCACCGCTGGCGATTCGAGCGCAGCCCGGCTCGCCTATCACGACGCCGGATTATCGCTCACGGCCGCGCAGATCGCCCTGGCCCAGGGCGACAGCGACGGGGCCCGCGAGGAATTGTATGCGCTGTTCGCCCGAACGCCGCAGTCCGACGACGCGGCGGCCGGTGTCCCCCTGGCGCACGGCCCGCTCCCGCCGCGGGTCTCGGCCGAGCGGGTGGCGCTGGCGCGGGTGCTGCGCGCCCATGGTGCGGCGACGGAAGCGCGTCAGCAGGTGACTCGAGCCGCCACCGACGGCGACTCGAGCGGTGCGACGCTCATTCTCGCAGGCGAGCTCCTCAGCTCGCTCGGCAGCTATCCCGAGGCGGCCGTCGCCTATCGCGCCGCGGCGCGGGAGACCGCGTGGTCGGCGCTCGCGCTCTACCGCAGGGCGCGGGTGTTGGTGCGGCTCGGCGATGCCGGCGCACCCGAGGCGCTCACCGGGTTCGCGCAAACATTTCCCGGCGACACCGCGGCTCCCACCGCGCTCTACTTGGTGGGTGATTTCCTGTCCGACCGGAACGACGACGGCGGCGCCGAGCGTTGGCTGGCCGAGCTCATCCACCGTTATCCGGCCGATCCACGGGCTTCGCTCGCGCGTTTCCGGCTCGCCGCGGGGGCGCAGCGCCGGGGAGACCCCGATAGCGCGGCCCGCCTGTACGGCTCCGAGGTGCAGGTCGGTGGCGTGCAACGCGTCGCGGCGCGTTACTGGCTCGCCCGCCTCGCGCGGGACCGTGGCGACACCGCGGCTGCGGATTCGCTGTGGCGCGCCCTCGCCCGGGATGATTCACTCGGGTACTACGGGCTGCACGCGCGCCAGGTCGCCGGCTTGGGTCCGCTGGTGCTCGCTGCCGACAGCGCGCGACTGACCCCGGCGGCGGAATCGGGCCTCGCCCGCCTCGACACCCTGCTGCTCGCCGGGCTCGATACCGCAGCGCAGCTGGAAGTTCGCGGGCTCCTGGCCCGCCCCCCGCAGGCACTCGACGATCTGCTGGCCTGGAGCGTAGGACTCTCGGTCCGTGGGTGGGGATCGGCGGGGGTCCGGCTCGGGTGGCAGGCGGCGGCGCGCGCACCCAACGAGGGACGTGTGCTGCGGGCGATCTTCCCCTGGCCGGGCCGTCCCGCGGTGGAAGCCGAGGCGCGGGAGTTCGGCGTGGATCCACTGTTGTTCGCCGCAATCGTACGACAGGAGAGCACGTTCGATCTGGAGGCGCTGTCCCGGGCTGGCGCGCGAGGGCTCGCGCAGCTGATGCCTGGGACGGCCGCGCAGGCGGCGCGGGTGCTCGACGTGACCCTGTACCCGGAGTGGCTGACCGTTCCTGACCTCAATCTGCACCTCGGGGCGTCGCACCTTGCCGCGCTGCTGCGGCGCTTCGGGGGACGCGTCGAAGTCGCGGTGGCAGCCTACAACGCGGGCGCGGCGCCGGTGAGTCGCTGGATCTCCCGCCCGGGCGCCGCAGACCCCGACCAGTTCATCGAGCTGATCCCGTTTCCGGAAACGCGAGGCTACGTGCGGTCCGTGCTACGCAACCGCGACCTCTATCGCGCGCTCTACGCCGCGGCGAACTGATCGCTCCCGCTTCGCTTGACAACCGCCCGACCGAGGTGCCATTTCAACGCCCGCGCTCGCCTGTGGCGAGCGGGTCAATCCGTAGTTCGCGTATGGACTCTGCAGGAGGGCGGATGGCCATGGCACAGGGAAAGGTGAAGTGGTTCAACGACGCGAAGGGGTACGGGTTCATCGAGCAGGAGGGTGGGGAGGACGTGTTCGTGCATTTCTCGGCGATCCAGATGGACGGCTTCAAGACGCTCGCCGAGGGTCAGGCGGTGCAGTTCGAAGTCGAGACCGGCGATAAAGGACTCCACGCGACGAATGTGATGCGCGTGTAGTACCGCCCGACCAGTTCGTTCCCCGTCACCGCCCCGCCGGCCCGACTCCGGCGGGGCGGTCTCGTTCGAGGGTTATCTTCCCGCCCCATGCCGGTTGACCCGTCGCGCGAGCGCCTCTTCCTGATCGACGGTTACGCGCTCATCTACCGCGCCTTCTTTGCAATGATCGCGCGGCCGCTCACCACACAACGGGGTGAGAACACCTCCGCCGCCTGGGGCGTCGTGAACTTCCTGCTCCGCCTCCGGCAGCGGCATCGGCCCGAGTACCTGGGCTGGGTCCACGACATGGGCGAATCGTTCCGCCACAAAGAGTACCCCGCCTACAAGGCCACACGCGAAAAGCTCGGCCTGGAGCTGCAGCAGGAGTTCGACCGCTCACTGGAGCGGATCCAAGAGCTGCTCGACGCGTTTCGCGTACCGGTGCTCGGCGTCGAAGGATTTGAGGCCGACGACGTGATCGGGACACTCGCTCCCGCGGCGGCGGCGCGCGGCCTGCAAGCGGTCATCGTGTCGGGCGACAAGGACTTCTACCAGCTGATCGCGCCGGGGATCGCGCTCTTGAACCCCGGTCGCGGCGGGCCGGCGGCGGTGGAGGAGCACTGGGTGGATGAGACCAACGCCAGTGAGCGGTTCGGGATCCCGCCGGCGCAGGTGACCGACTACCTCGCGCTGGTCGGGGACAGCTCGGACAACGTGCCCGGGGTGAAGGGGATCGGCGAAAAGACGGCCGTCGAGCTATTGCGGACCTATGGAAGCCTGGAGGCGATGCTGGCGCGGGCGGCTGAGGTCCCGGGCAAGCGCGCCAGGGAAGCGCTGCTCGCGCACGCGGCCGAGGCGCGTCTCTCGCGCCAGCTGGTCACGATCCGGCGCGACGTGCCGATCGCACTCGACGTGTCCGCCCTCCGCGTGTCGGACCCCGACCGGCCGGAGCTCGAGCGCTTGTTCATCGAGCTCGAGTTCCGCTCCTTGATCCCCAAGCTCGAGGATCTGACCCCGGTTGGCCCGGCGCCCGCGGCCGAGCCCGCGGTCGCACCCGCGCCGACCGCGCGGGTGGTGTCCGATGCCGCGGCCCTCGCGTCGATGATCGCCGAGTGTCGCCGCGCGGGGTTCGTGGCGATCGACACCGAGGCCTCGGCGCTCGACCCGATGCATGCCCGACTCGTGGGACTATCCGTGGCGGTCGCCCCAGACCGGTCTTGGTACCTGCCGTTCGCGCACGTGGCGCCGGACGGGCCGCTGGCGGGCGGGATCGCCCCGCCCAATCTGCCGCCACTGGACAGCGAGCCGCTACGCCCGTTGCGCGACCTGCTGGGCGACCCGGCGGTGTCGAAGGCGGCCCACCAGGTCAAGTACGATTGGCTCGTGCTCCGACGCGGCGGCGTGGAGCTCGCGGGAGTGGTCTATGATTCGATGCTGGCCGCATTCATCCTCGACCCTGGCCGGCGCTCCTTCGCACTCGATGAGCTCGCGCGCGACCGGCTGAACGTCCGGCTGCGCACGTACGGGGAGTTGGCGGGCAGGGGACGGAGCGAACGGGAATTCGCGGCCGTGCCGCTCGCCGAAGCGGCTCGCTATTGCTGCGACGACAGCGAGACCGTCCTGCGGTTGCGCGCGGCGCTGGCTCCGGAGCTCATGGAGCATCGGCTGCAACCACTGCTCGACACCGTCGAGATGCCGCTCGTGCCGGTGCTGGTCGACATGGAGTGGGCCGGCGTGCCGGTGGACCGTGGCCGATTGGCGGAGCTGTCCCGCGAGTTCGCGGTCGAGCTGGCGGGACTCGAGCGGCAGCTATACGCCGCCGCCGGGGCGGAATTCAATCTCAACTCCACGCCGCAGCTGCGCTCGATCCTCTTCACGAAGCTGCAGCTGCCGACCCTCAAGAAGACCAAGACCGGCCCGTCCACCGACGTGGATGTCCTGGAGCAGCTGGCGGCGATGGGCCACGAGGTGCCGAAGCTGCTGATCGAGTACCGGGAGCTGGCCAAGCTCAAGTCGACCTATGTCGATGCGCTCCCCGGGTACATCAACGCCGAGACCGGGCGCCTGCACACCAGCTTCAACCAGGTCGGCGCGGCCACCGGCCGTCTGTCGTCGTCCGATCCGAACCTGCAAAACATCCCGGTGCGTACCGAGCGCGGCGAATCGATCCGCCGGGCGTTCGTCGCGCCCCCCGGCTGCCGCCTGCTGGTCGCCGATTACTCCCAGATCGAGCTGCGCCTGTTGGCCCATTTCTCTGGTGATCCGGGGTTCGTCGCGGCGTTCGCGAAGGGGGGAGACATCCATCGCCAGACGGCGGCAGTGATCTTCGGCGTGTCACAGGAGCACGTGACCGGAGAAATGCGCGCGCGGGCGAAGACGATCAACTTCGCCACGATTTACGGTCAGGGTCCCTTTGCGCTGGCGCGGCAGCTCGGCATCACCCAGGACGAAGCCAAGGCGTTCATCCGGCAGTACTTTGAGCGCTTCGCCGGGGTGCGGGCGTGGCTCGACCGCACCGTCCTCGAGGCGCGGGAACGAGGGTATGTTGAGACGCTGTTCGGCCGGCGCCGCTACATCCCGGAGCTGAAGGACAAGAACTTCAACATCCGCGCGTTCGGGGAGCGGACGGCCACGAATTCACCGCTCCAGGGGTCGGCGGCGGACTTGATCAAGGTCGCAATGATCCGCATCCACGCGTCACTGCGGACGCAAGGGCTCGGCACCCGGCTGTTGCTGCAGGTGCACGACGAGCTGGTGCTGGAAGTGCCCGAAGGAGAAGAGGCCCCCGCCAAGGAACTGGTAAAACGCCACATGGAGAGCGCCGCGGAGCTACGGGTGCCGCTCCTCGTAAGTGTCGGTACAGGAGTGAATTGGGTCGATGCCAAGGGTTGAGCACAGGTCTTGCGTGATCGCATCCATGCCTGGGCATCCAGTCTGGAAGCCCGTGGCGCATCCTGTTGGCCGGAAGGAGTTGCGGTGAAATCGGACCGCGGGTTTACACTCGTCGAGCTTCTCATCGTGGTGGTGATCATCGGGATCCTCGCGTCCATCGCGATCCCGAAGTTCAGCAACACGAAAGAGAAGGCGTACATCGCCTCGATGAAGTCCGATTTGCGCAATCTCGCAACGGCCGAGGAGGCGTTCCTGTTCGACAGCCTGTACTACACGATGAGCCAGCCCGCGCTCAACGGCTGGCAGCCGTCCGCTGGTGTGACCGTCACCATCAACGAGGCGACGGGCGGCGGCTGGTCTGCCACGGCGACGCACGGC
>JBGPIW010000075.1:0-8532 GCA_041485045.1 Gemmatimonadota bacterium
ACCATCGACGGGGGCGACTCCTGGGACGCGGTCTTCGCCGATCAGCCGACGTCGTCGATCGGCGCGATCGCGCTCGCTCCGTCGAACCCCAATCTCGTCTGGGTGGGGACCGGTGAGGGGAACATCCGCAACGACGTCATCAACGGCCACGGTATGTTTTTCTCCCCCGACGCGGGGAAGTCGTGGAAGTTCATGGGGCTGGGCGACGTGGGACAAATTGCGCGCATCGTGATCGATCCCGCCAATCCGGACGTCGTGCTCGTGGCGGCGATCGGGCACGCCTGGACGCCGAACTCCGATCGCGGCGTGTTCCGGACCGGCGACGGCGGCAAGACGTGGCAGAAGGTGCTCTACGTCAACGACACAACCGGTGCGTCGGATCTCGTGATGGTGCCGGGCAATCCGCGCGTGCTGTTCGCCGGGATGTGGCAGATGGTCCGGCACCCATGGGCTTTGGTGTCCGGCGGAGCGGGGAGTGGCATCTATCGCTCCACCGACGGAGGCTCCACCTGGGAGCGCCTCTCCCGGGACCTGCCGGCGGGACCGTGGGGCCGGATCGCGCTCGCCGTCGGGCCCACGAACCCGTCGCACGTATACGCGCTCATCGAAGCGAAGCAGGGCCTGTTATGGGATTCCCGCGACCTGGGCGACCACTGGCGCAGCGTGTCGGACAATCACGCGTTGAGCTCGCGGGGATTCTATTTCTCGCTGATGCATGTGTCGCCCCTAGACGACAACAAGATCTTCTTTTCCTCCTACCAGCTGCTGGAATCCGATGACGGCGGGAAGACCTCGCACTTGGTCGATCGAGGGGTGCACGTGGACCACCACGCGCTCTGGATCGACCCCGAAGACCCCGCCCGCATGATCCAGGGGAACGACGGCGGGGCCTACGCGACCGCGAACGCGGGGAAAAGCTGGCGTTGGTTCAATAACCTCCCGATCGGCCAGTTCTACATGGTGGCGGCCGACAACAACGTCCCGTACAACCTGTGCGGCGGGCTCCAGGACAACAACGCCTGGTGCGGCGCCTCGACCGGCGCGACCGGTGCGCTGAACGGATCGGAGTGGTTCACGATCACCGGCGGCGACGGTGAGTACGCCGTGCCCGCGCCGAGCGACTCGACCATCGTCTATGCGGAATCCCAGAACGGGAGCATCCAGCGCATCGACCTGCGGACGGGGCTGAACCGTCCGATCCGCCCCTATGTCCCCGGTGTGGATGACCGCGCGGCGGCGGAGCTCCGCTACCGTTTCAATTGGACCACGCCGATCGAGGTGTCGCGCAACGACGCGAACGAGGTCTATCTCGGTGCAAACGTCGTGTTCAAGACGACTGACGGGGGACAGCATTGGGCGGTCATCAGCCCCGATCTCACCCGCAACGACAAGGCGAAACAGGCCACGAGCGGCGGCCCGATCAACTACGACATCTCGGGCGCCGAGACCTACAACACCATTCTGACGATCAACGTCGCCCCGAGCGACACGAACGTGGTCTGGGTCGGTACCGACGATGGGCTCGCCCACGTGACGCGGGACGGCGGGAAGACGTGGGCCAACGTGGCCGGGCGGTTCCCCGGTCTGCCCGCGGACGCGGAAGGGCGCATCTACCAAATCGGCGTGTCCCCATACGACGCCGGCGCCGCGTATCTGGCGGTGGATCGTCACCAGTTCGACGACAATCGGGCGTACGTGTACAAGACGGCCGATTATGGGAAGACCTGGACCGACATCTCCGCGGGCCTGCCGGCAGACGCGTCGGCGAGGGTCGTGCGGGAGGACCCGAACCGCCGCGGCTTTCTGGTGCTCGGCACGGACGCGGCGCTGTGGTATTCGCAAGGCGGCGGCGCGTCGTGGAAGTCGCTCAAGGCCGGCTTCCCCACGGTCCCGGTGTACGACCTGAAGTTCATCCAGCGATCGCACGATCTCGTGGTGGCCACGCACGGGCGGGGACTCTTCGTGCTCGACGATATCACCGCGCTCGAGGAGTTGACGCCGGACGTCGCGGGCCAGGACCTGCACGTCTTCAGCGCTCTGCCGGCGCAGATCCGCGTCCGCCCCCGCCGCGGCGCCGTCGCCCCCACCCGGTTCACGACGCCCGGTGCACCGGCCGGCGTGGTGATCGATTACTTCCTGCGAACCGCCGCGGACACGGGCGACAGCGCTACCGCTGGTCCGCCGTCCCGCGAGCGCCGGCGCGGACGAGCGACGGTCACGGTCACCGATGCGCACGGCGACACGGTGGTCGTCGATTCTGGAGCGCCGGGGGCGAAGGGCGTGAATCGGTTCGTCTGGGGCTTGCGGTACGCGGCCGCCACCCGCGTGAATTCCGAGCGCCCCGCGCCCACCGAGGAGGAGAATCCGTTCCGGAACCCCGGGGGACCGAGAGTGGTGCCAGGCACGTACGCGATCGCGGTGACCGCCGCCGGAAAGACCGGGACCACCCAGGCCACCGTAGAGCCCGACCCCATCGTCGGTGGCAACCAGGCGGCGTTCCTGGCACAGCTGCGGGCGGGACTCCAGCTGCGCAACGAGACGTCGGCTCTCAACACGACGCTGAACCGGATTTCGAGTCTTCAGAGCCAGCTGCAGACCATGCAGCAGACGCTGCGCGGCCTGGGCGGGGATTCGACCGCGACGGCTCCCGTGTTCCGTGAGGCGCGCGCGCTGGGGCGGAAGCTGAAGGAGTTGAAGGACAGCATGTACAACTCCGACGTCCAGCGCGACGGCGGACAGGACGACGTGCACTACCTGAGCCGCTTCGCCGACCGGCTGCAGAGTCTGGGCGGCGGATCGGGGTTTGCCTACGCGCAGCCGCCCGGCGAGCAGGTGACGGAGGAATGGAAGGAGCTACGGCCTCTGCTGGACGCGTACCTTGCCCGGTTCAACGCCATCCTGGCGACCGACGTATCGCAATTCAATCAGGTCGCCCAGGCGCACGGGGCGCCCACGCTGGTGGGAGGCGAGCCGATCCAGGTGCAGCCGATCCCGCTGCACTGACCGAGTCGAGCGGCGGTCAGATCTCGGTGAACCGGTTGAGGAACGCCTGGTCCTCGGCCGTCAGGCCGGACAGGCCGCGGGCGTCGAGCTTGGCGAGCACGCGCTCGGCCTCCTCGCGGTTCACGGGGTGGAGCCGTTCCAGAGGGATCTTCTTCCAGCGCTGCGCGTCGCCGGGACTGGCGGCCGCCGTCCGTTCTCGCATCTGCACCGGCCGCAGTTTGTCCTCCACGCGGCGCACGCCGGACAGGCGCAACACCAGCCACCCGCCCAGGAATCCGCCGAGGTGGGCGAAATGCCCGATGCCCCGCATCCAGATCCCGGCGCCGCCGACGAGCGAGACGATTGTCATGATCACTATCAGGGTCCGGGCCTCGACGGGCACAATCCCCCAGATGAGGAGCTTGGCGCGCGGCCAGAAGTAGGCAAAGGCCAGCTGCACGCCGAACACGCCCGCCGAGGCGCCGACGAGTCCGGCTTGGCTGAACACCATGGAGGTCGCGGCGCCGGATAACCCGCTCACGAAGTAGAGCGTCAGGAACCGGGCGCCCCCTAATCGGTCCTCGACCTGCGGTCCGAAGAAGTACAGCCCCAGCATGTTGAACGCGATGTGACTGAAGCTCGCGTGCAGGAACATGTAGGTGATCGCGGTCCACGGGCGCAACAGGGCGAGGGCGGGCACGAACGCCAGGGCGTTGGCCAGGTCCGGGAGCTGCGATTGCATGAAGTACACCGCGACGTTCGCGATGATGAGCGTTCCGACCCACTTGGTCATGGCTGGAAAGGCTAAGCCCACACCGGCGCGCGGAGCAAGCGCCGTCGGGGGACTTCCCCGGCGGCGGGCTTCGGTCGAGTTTCCCGCATGACCGCGCCGCCCCCGACGCGCCGGATCCTGCTCGCCGACGCCGATGCGTTTTACGTCGCCGTCGCGCGCCTCGTCGATCCGGAAGGCGCCGGTCGGACACCGCTGCTGATCGTCGGCGGTTCGGCCGAGCACCGCGGCGTGGTGACCTCGGCGTCGTACGAGGCTCGGGCGTTCGGCGTCCGCTCGGCCATGCCCATGGCTCGTGCCTTGCGGCTCTGCCCCGAAGCGACCGTCGTGCCGGTACCCTGGGAGACCTGTGCCGCCAAAGGTCGAGAGATCCGGGAATCGCTCGAGCGGTTCGCCCCGGTCGTCGAGCAAGCCTCGAGCGACGAGTTCTACCTCGACCTCACCGGCACCGAGGAGCTGTACCGCCAGGAGCCGCTCGCCGAGACGGCGCGCCGGATGCGGGATGCGGTCCATGGTGCGACGTCCCTGTGGATGTCGATCGGGGCGGGCACCTCCAAACTCGTCGCCAAGCTGGCGGCCGGTCTCGCGAAACCCGCGGCGAATGTCGCTGGTGCGGGGGTCCACGTGGTCGCCACGGGCGAGGAAACGGCGTTCCTGGCACGCTTCCCGCTCGCGGACATTCCGATGATCGGCCCGAAGGCGCAGGCCCGTCTCGAGAAGCTTGGCTGGTGCACCGCGGCGGACGTCCAGCGCGTGGATCGCGGTGAGTTGCAACGACGGCTCGGGGAGCGTGAGGGCGCGTGGCTGTGGGAGCGGGTGCGCGGTATCGACGACTCGGCCGTGGCCGCGTGGACCGAGCCCAAATCGATCAGCCGCGACACCACGTTCCCCCGGGATCTCGAGCGTGACGACGACCTGCTCCGCGAGCTGCTGATCCAGGTCGATCGCGCGACCGCCGACCTCCGGGCGGAAGGACTGGTCACCCGCACGATCACCGTCAAGTTGCGGGATGCCGACTTCACCACGCGCCAGGCGGGCCGGACCGTCGCCGAGCCGGTAGTGACAGACCGCGCCGTCTACGAAGTGGCGCGCGAGCTCCTGGCGAAACTGCGCGCGAAGCGGCGGGTTCCCGCCCGGCTCATCGGGATTGCGCTCTCCCAGCTGGACCGGCCCGGTGCGGCGGCGCAGCTGGCGTTGTTGGAGACTGAACGGGCCGCGTCCGGGGAGACAGAGAGGGACCGCACGTTGGCCCGGGCGATCGATGCGGTGCGTGACCGCTTCGGCCCGGACGCGCTGGGACGGGCCCGGACGCAGGGGTAGCGGGGATCAGGCGGGCTTCAGTGCAGCCGCAACCGTCGCGAGCAGTGTATCACGGTCGATCGGTTTGTGCAGGACCGCCACCGCGCCCTTGGCGCGCGCCGCGGCCTCGACCGCAGCATCCTGATGCGCGGTGACAACGACGACGGGAACGAGTCGGCCCGGCGCCGCCTTGCCGAGGCGCTCCAGGACCGAAAGCCCACCGCCGGCGGGCATGCTGATATCGAGGAGGATGAGCCCCGGCTTCTCCCGCAGCGCGAACATGAAACCCTGCATTGCATCGACGGCGGTCAGCGGCTCGTAGCCGGCGTCCCGGAGGAAGGTGGCGATCAGCAGCGTGAGCGGCTTGTCGTCGTCGACGATCAGAACCTTCTGCTTGTCCCCCATGGCCCCCAATATTCGTCATCCGTTGGCCCGGGGCCACCCCGCTTGCCCGCGCTTTGCGCTTTCAGGGGGGACGCGCCACTTTCACTGCTGTTCCCTTCCGCGCCCCCCGACTCCGGAGGCATCGCCGCATGTCGCTCCGCCGTACCGCGTTTGCGTTCGCCGTCACCTTCGTCTGCGCGCTCGTGGTATTCACGCTGCCGCGCCTCGCGTGGAACACCGTCCAAGCGGCTACCGGCCAGCGACCCGACACGGTCGCGGCCGCTCCCGCGAGCCCCGCCCAGGCACCCGTCGCGCCCGCCGCTCCGGTCGAAGACTCGCGGCCCCTCGGCGTCCGGCTCGTGGGCCTGTTCGGGATCGTGGCCATCCTCGGGATCGGGTTCCTGCTGTCGAGCAATCGACGCGCCATCAACTGGCGGGTAGTGGCGTGGGGCGTCGGGCTGCAAGCAGCCTTCGCCGTGTTCGTGCTGCGGATACCAGTGGGGCAACGGATCTTCCAGGCGCTGGGACAGTTCGTGACGGCGGTGCTCGGGTTCTCCTACGTCGGCTCGGCGTTCGTATTCGGCGAGGTCGGGAAGCAGCACTCCAGTCTGGGGGTGATCTTCGCCTTTCAGGTGCTGCCCGCGATCATTTTCGTGTCCGCGCTGTTCGCCATCATGTACTACCTCGGCATCATGCAGCTCGTGGTGCGAGTGTTCGCCGTGGTGATGAACAAGGTGATGGGCGCGAGCGGCGCCGAGAGCCTGAACGTCGCGGCGTCGATCTTCATGGGCCAGACCGAGGCCCCACTCACGATCCGGCCGTTCCTACCGCGCATGACTCGCTCCGAGCTGATGACCGTCATGACCGCGGGCATGGCCCACGTGTCCGGAGCCATCATGGCCGCCTATATCGCCTTCGGCATCGAGGCGCGGCACCTCCTGACCGCCGTCATCATGACCGCCCCGGGGACGATCATGATGGCGAAGATCATCGAGCCCGAGACGGGAGTGCCCGAGACCCTGGGCGGGGTGAAAGTGGACATCCCGCGCACCGACGTGAACGTCGTGGACGCGGCGGCCCGCGGCACCACCGAAGGGCTGCACTTGATGCTCAACGTCATCGCGATGCTCGTGTCGTTCATCGCCCTCGTCGCGCTGGCAAACGGTGCGTTCGGCTGGTTGCACGGCCGCGTCGGCTGGTTTCCCGCCAATATCCAGACGGTGCTCGGCTGGCTGTTTGCCCCCATCGCCTGGGTCATGGGCGTGCCGTGGCACGACTCGGGGACCATCGGGAGCCTGCTGGGTACTCGTATGGTGCTGAACGAATTCATTGCCTACTCCCAGCTCGGTCCGCTGCGTGGGACGCTCAGTCCGGTGTCGTTCACGATCGCGACGTTCGCCCTGTGCGGCTTCGCCAACATCGGTTCCGTGGGGATCCAGATCGGCGGGATCGGCTCGTTGGCT
This sequence comes from Gemmatimonadota bacterium, assembly GCA_041485045.1. GTDB lineage: Bacteria > Gemmatimonadota > Gemmatimonadetes > Gemmatimonadales > GWC2-71-9 > DASTHG01. The sequence goes on from JBGPIW010000075.1 coordinate 6,919, forward strand.
CCCGAGCGCAAGGGCGACCTCGCTCGTCTCGGGTTCCGGGCGATGCTCGCGGGGACGCTGGCCAACTTCCTCTCGGCGACCCTCGCGGGGATCCTGCTCTGATGCACCGGAAGGGCACGCGTACCGCCGCGCTGATGGGACTGCTGTTCGCCGTCGCGTGTCGCCAAGCCGCCGTTCCGTCCCGCGCCGCAGCGCCTGGCGTGCCCGCCGATTCCGAGATTCCGCATGACACCTTCGGTGCCGCGGTACACCGCGGCTTCGCACTGCTCATGGCAACGCGCGATAGCCTCCCCGGTCATGTGGGCAACGCGTTGCGCTGCACGAGCTGCCACCTCGATGCCGGACGCCGTGAGAGCGGGACGTGGATCGGCAGCTTCGCACACTTCCCACAGTACCGTAGCCGCCGCGGTGCCGTCGAGCTGATCGAGGACCGGGTGAACGACTGCTTCCGCCGCAGCCTGAACGGGTCGGCGCTGGCCCCGGATGGGCCCGATATGCGCGACATCGTCGCCTATCTCGCGTTCCTGTCGTGGCGCGCCCCCGTCGGTCTGCCGCAGTCCAATGCCCGCCTGCAGCGGTTTGCCGCCTTGCGTCCCGACACCGCGGCCGGCCGTGAGACGTTCGGGACGGTGTGCGCGTCTTGCCACGGCCCGGCCGGAGCGGGGACCGTCAGCGCGCCACCCGTCTGGGGCCCGCGTTCGTTCAACATCGGCGCGGGCATGGCGCGTGTCCGCACCGCCGCTTCGTTCATCCGCGATAACATGCCGTTCGACCGGCCCGGGACCCTCACCGATCAGCAGGCGTTCGACGTCGCAGCCTTCGTCGTCGCGCAGCCCCGGCCGGATTTTCCGGGAAAGGAGCGCGATTGGCCCAACGGCGACCCTCCGCCAGACGTCGCCTATGCCACGCTGGCCGCGTCACACCGGACCGGGGCACCGCCTGCACCGTAGCCGCGCTTCGCAGTCCACACTTCCACTGGAGGACGTCGTCATGCTCGATTTCAAGCTTCCCACCCACCGCCGTGGATTCCTCGGCCGGCTTGCCACCACGGCAGCCGCGTTCGGACTGGGTGAGCTCGTTCCCGGATCAGCCGTCGCCCAAGCCTATTCGTCCCAGTCCGGACCGGCGCACGCCGGCGCGTCGCAGGATCCGGCGCTCACCGCCTGGCTCAACCGGATCAAGGGGAAGTACCGCCAGGTCTACGACACGCCGGAGCCCAACGGCGGCTTTGCGTTCGCGTGGGCGCGCGTGTTCTACCTCACCAACGCCGAAACCGGTGGCGTCGATGCCGACACCAGCGTGGTGATCGTGCTGCGGCACGCCGCCATCCCATTTGCCATGGTCGACGACGCGTGGGCGAAGTACAAGTTCGGCGAGGTGTTCCATATCAACGATCCCGAGACGAACGCGCCTGCCGTGCGCAACTTCTTGTACAAGGCGCCTCCCGAGAAGCTGCCGCTGCCGGGGATGGGAATCGACCAGCTGCTCGCCACGGGCGTCCTCATGGGCGTGTGCAACATGGCGATCAAGTTCTACGCCGGGCAGCTGGCCCCGAAGCTGAACGTGACCGCCGACCAGATCCGCCAGGATTGGATCGCGGCGGTAATCCCGACC
>JBGPIW010000076.1:0-8490 GCA_041485045.1 Gemmatimonadota bacterium
ACGACCCTTACGCTTCCATAGATCAACGCGTTCACCACCCTGCCACGGGTTCACCCTGCCCGCCAGTAGCCCAATGGAGTCTTCGACCACGTGGATATCGCTGAGCTGAAGAAGAAGTCCGTCGCGGAACTGCACGCGATGGCCGAGAGCCTCAACATTCAAAACTACTCGGGGCTCCGCAAGCAAGACCTCATCTTCCGCATCGAGCAATCGCTGCTGGACACCGACACGGTGCTGCGCGGCGAGGGCGTGCTGGAGATCCTGCCCGAAGGGTACGGCTTCCTGCGCAGTCCGGACTGGAACTACCTGTACGGCCCCGACGACATCTACGTCAGCCCGAGCCAGATCAAGCGATTCGATCTGCGCACCGGCGACACGATTCTCGGTCAGGTGCGTCCGCCCAAGGAAGGCGAGCGCTACCTGGCGCTGTTGAAGGTCGAGACCGTCAACAGCGAGGAGCCGGAAAAGGCCAAGCATCGCGTCGCGTTCGACAACCTCAGGCCGCGTTATCCCGAAGAGCGGATCCGGCTGGAGCGCAAGGACGGCGACCTCTCCATGCGGGTGATGGATATTCTCTGCCCGATCGGCAAGGGGCAGCGGGGCCTGATCGTCTCCCCCCCGAAGGCCGGCAAGACGATCCTCATGCAGAAGCTCGCCAATTCGATCATCGAAAACCATCCCGAGGTCTACCTCATCGTGCTGCTCATCGACGAGCGGCCGGAGGAGGTGACCGACATGGAGGAGAACGTCAAGAGCGCGGAAGTGATCTCCTCCACGTTCGACGAGCCCGCCGACCGTCACGTGCAGGTGGCGGACATGGTGATCGAGAAGGCGAAACGCATGGTCGAGCACGGGAAGGACGTGGTCATCCTGCTGGACTCGATCACCCGGTTGGGCCGGGCGCACAACGTCGTCGTGCCGCATTCCGGCAAGATCCTCTCGGGCGGCGTGGACGCCAACGCCCTGCAGAAGCCGAAGCGATTCTTCGGGGCCGCCCGCAACATCGAAGCCGGCGGCTCGCTGACGATTCTCGCGACGGCGCTGATCGACACCGGATCGCGCATGGACGAGGTCATTTTCGAGGAGTTCAAGGGCACGGGCAACATGGAGGTGATCCTCGACCGCCGCATCGCGGACCGCCGGGTGTATCCCGCCATCGACGTGCAGCGGACGTCGACCCGTAAGGAGGAGCTGCTGCTCGCCAAGGAAGAGCTCAACAAGGTTTACTTGCTGCGCAATTTCCTCGCCGACATGCCGCCGGTGGAGGCGATCGAGTTTCTGCTCGAGCGCATGAAGCGCACCAAGTCGAACACGGAGTTCTTCGCGACGATGTCGCAGGGGTAGGGATGGGACGGCTGCTCGGAGTCGATTGGGGCGAGCGTCGCATCGGTCTGGCGCTGTCCGACGAGTCGCAGACCCTCGCCCAGCCGCTGATCACCCTCACCCGCCGCAGCGGCAAACGCTTCCCGATGAAAGACCTCCTCGCGCAGCTCGAACGGCACGATGTCGCCGGCATCGTGGTTGGGCTCCCGCTCGAAGCCTCGGGTGCCGAAGGAGAGCCCGCGCGGGCCGCCCGATCGTTGGCCGAGGACATCGCCCGGCGCTCGGGCCGACCGGTGGAGCTCATCGATGAGCGCTTCACGACCGCGAGGGTCCGACAGGCCGTGCGCGAGATGGGGGGCAAGACGAAGGGACGCGCCGCGGACGTCGATGCGCTCGCCGCGGCGCTGCTGCTGCAGTACTTCCTGGACAGCCGTCGCGGGAGCTCGGTGTGAGCGCGCGCGCCGCATGCGTCCTGCCGGCCGCCCTGTGCGTGCTCCTCGCCGCCTGCGCCGGCCCGGCCGCGCTGCCCTGTGATGCCCGCGGACCCGAGTGTATCACCCTCACCATCCCCCGGGGGGCGACGCTCTCGGCAGCGGTGGATTCGCTCACCGCCCACGATCTCGTCAGTCCGCGCGCGGTGTTCGCTCTGTATGCCCGAGTGCGGGGACTCGGCAGCTCACTGAAGAGCGGCATCTACGCCTTCCGGCGAAACGCCCGGTGGAGCGACATCGTCGCCGCGCTGCAGCTCGGCCGCGGGACCCTGGTGCGCTTTACCGTGCGGGAAGGCCTGCAGATCGCCGAGGTCGCCGACCTCGCCGCACAACAACTCCAGGTGTCGCGGGACTCGTTTCTCGAAGCGACCCGCGATCCGGCAATGCTCGAGCTGCTGGGCGTCGGCGCCTATGCGAACAACGCCGAGGGTTACCTGTACCCCACCACCTACACCGTGCGACCCCACCTCTCCGGCCAGGAGCTGGTGCGGTTGATGATCGAGGAGTTCATCAGCCACTGGTCCCCTGGGTGGGATGCGCGCCTCGACAGCTTGCACATGTCGCTGCACGACGTCGTGACGCTCGCGTCGATCATCGAATCGGAAGTGCGCTACGCCCCTGATCGCGAGTACGTCTCCGCGGTCTACCACAACCGCCTGCGCCTCGGTATGCTGCTGCAGGCCGATCCGACGGTCGTGTACGCGATGGGCCGACGTCCCCGCCGGGTCTACGAGAAGAACCTGCTGATCCGCTCACCCTACAACACCTACCTGCACCCCGGGCTGCCCCCAGGGCCGATCAGCCAACCCGACAGCGCCTCGCTCGCCGCCGCCCTCTATCCCGCCCAGGCGCCGTTCCTCTACTTCGTGGCCCAGCCCGACGGCAAGCACATTTTTTCCGTCAGCTACCGGGAGCATCTCGCAGCGATCCGGGAGGTGAAGGAGCAGGTGCAGGAGATACGAGAGCGCGCGCGGCAGTCTCGGGGTCCGCCGCCCCCAGCACGGCGGCGATGACCGCGACCCCGACGGCACCGGCCCGGAGAATAAGGTGGGCGTTGGTCGCCGAAATGCCGCCGATGCCGATGACCGGCACGCCGCGGGGTGCCAGGCGCGCCAGCGCGCCGCAGCCCGCGGGGCCGAGCGGGGCACCGGCGTCCGGCTTCGTGCTCGTGGCGAAACAGGGGCCGACGCTCCAGTAGTCGGCCGGGGCCGAGCGGGCCCGGTCGGCCTCCGCCGCCGAGCCGACGGAGATGCCGAGCACGAACCCGGCCGGCACATATGGACGCACCGCGCCGACCGGCACGTCGTCCTGGCCGAGATGCGCGCCCGCCGCTCCGGCGGCGAGCGCCACGTCCACCCGGTCGTTGACGAGCACGGGAACCGGCACGGCGACGACGAGGGCGCGCACGAGGTGGAGCAGCTCGCGCGGCGGCGCCTCCTTGTCGCGGACTTGGAGCATCGTCGCACCGCCCCGCACGGCGGCGCGGCACACCGCCACCGGATCGCGATCCCGCAGCAGCGGCCGGTCGGTGATCACCATCAAACGCAGTTGATCGGCGAGAGGGGGGGCCATGGGCACCGACAAAGCTATCGCGACGGTGAGCGCGAAGGGCGCCGCGCGTTGGGCCGCCGGCCATCCCTGGATCTACCGCAGCGACGTCGTCGTCGCGCCGCGGGGAGCAGGGATCGTGCGCGTGCACGACCGTCGCGGCGCGCCACTCGGCCAGGCGCTCTACTCGCCGCGCAGCGAGATTCGCCTCCGGCTGCTGACCGCCGGTGACGAGTCGATCGACGCGGCGTGGTGGCGCTTTCGGATCGCCGCCTGCGCCGCCCGGCGCGAAGGGATCTCCGCCACCGCCTACCGTGTCGTGCACGCGGAGGGCGATGGGCTCCCATCCCTGGTCGTCGATCGCTACGGGCCCTTCGTGGTCGCCCAGCTCCTCTCCGCCGGCCTCGAGGCCGTGCGCGCCGATGTCCTCACAGGCCTGCGCCAGGCGCTCGAGCCGCAGGGCATCCTGCTGCGCAACGACACCGCCGTCCGGAGGCACGAAGGCCTGCCGCTCGAGGTCGAGCAGGCGCATGGGGACGTCCCGGAAGCGGTCGAGGTGCGCGAAGGCGAGGTGCGCTACCTCGCCGCCCCGCGGCACGGCCAGAAGACGGGCGCGTTTCTCGACCAGCGCGAGAACCGCCGGCTGGTGGCGAGCCACACGCGAACGGGCGGCCGGGCGCTCGACGTCTTCACCTATCACGGGTCCTTCGCCCTGCATCTCGCCCGACGAGCCGCGACGGTGCTGGCCGTGGACCAGAGCGCCGAGGCGCTCGCCCGCGGCGCGCAGAATGCGTCGTTGAACGGTCTCGCCAACATCTCCTGGCGCGAGGCCAACGCGTTCGACTTGCTGCGCGCCCTCGAGCGCGCCGGGGAGCGGTTCGACACCATCGTGCTCGACCCCCCCGCGTTCGCGAAGACGAGGGCCACGCTTCCGCGCGCCCTGGCTGGCTACAAAGAGATCAACCTCCGGGCGATGCGGCTCCTCGCCCCCGACGGCGTTTTATTCACGTGCTCCTGCTCCTACCATATCCACCGATCCGATTTCCTGGAGATGCTGGGGGCCGCCGCCGGCGACAGCGGGCGTCGTCTCGAGCTACTCCGCCTGACCGGCGCGGCGGCCGACCATCCGGAAATCTTGAACGTCCCCGAGACCGGGTACCTGAAGGGCGCACTGCTCCGGGCGGTCGATGAGCGGCTCCCCGGTTGACTCTGTGCGTCCGCCTTACAACCTTGCATCCATGCCATCCGCCCGGCCCGAGGGAGGCGAGCGCGACCGGACAGCCCTGGTTCGGCGCGTGCTCATCGGACTGTTTTTCGCCAATCTCGCCGTCGTCGTCGCGAAGCTCGTGGTCGGGCTCACGGCGCGCTCGCTGGCCGTCATGGGCGACGCCCTGCACTCCTCCGTCGATGCGCTCAACAACCTCCTCGCGCTGGTGGTGGTGCGCGTGGCCGCCCAGGCGCCCGACGAAGACCACCCCTACGGGCACCGGAAGTTCGAGACGCTGGGCGCGTTGGCGATTGTCGGCTTCCTCTCGATCACCTGCTTCGAGCTGGCGCGGGACGCCCTGGCACGCCTGTTCGGCACCCACACCGTGCCGCACGTGACTGACGCCCAGCTGATGATTCTGGTCGGCGGTCTGGGGATCAATGCCCTCGTCGCCTGGTATGAGCACCGCCGGGGCGAGCAGCTGGAAAGCGAACTGTTGGTGTCGGATGCCGCGCATACGCGCAGCGACGTGTACATCACCACTGGCGTCATCATCGGTCTCCTGCTGTCACGCCGCGGCTGGTGGTGGGCCGATCCGGCCCTCGGCCTCGTCATCGCCATCCTCATCGTGCGGGTCGGCTACCAGATCACGCAGCGGACCGTGCCGATCCTCGTCGATCAGCGCGCCCTGCCCCGCGGGGAGATCCAGTCGGTGGCGGAAGGGGTCGCCGGCGTGCGCGGCGCGTACGACATCCGCTCCCGCGGCGGCGGCCAGGCGCGCTACGCGGAGGTGACCATCGCGGTCGACCCGGCGACCAACGTCGCCGCCGCACACGCGATCGCCGACGAAGTGGAGCACCGGTTGAAGCACGATCTCCGGCTGGACGAAGTCACGGTGCACGTCGAGCCGTGCTGAGCACCCTCGATCAGGGCGCTCGCGCCCGCCGTTCCCGCCGACCGGCACGGTCGCTCCGGCAGGAGTACGAGGAGTTCCTGTTCCAGCGCATCGAGGAATACAAGAACTCGCTGTCGCGCGCGGAGCTGCTCGAAATCGGAGACGAGGCCGTCCGCGAGCTCGAAGTGGCCGCGGCCGACCAGTATCTGCTCACGGAAGTCCTGCTGCTCGAGCACGTGGACCGCATCATCACCCGGCGGCTTCGCCTGCCTGGTTTCCAGCGCTGGTCCCGCAGCCACCGCGCGCTGCGGGCCGCGCAGCGCGAGCCGACGCACTGGGAGCTCGAGACCGCGAGTCCGCTGGTGGCGTGGGCGCGTCGCCTCGAGCCGGGCGACGCGGCCGTCGTGATCGGCGCCGCCGCCCTCCCGGCCGCCCTGTTCATCGCCGCCCACGACGTCGAGGTCCTGCTGCTCGACCAGGACCTCACCGCCGTGGAGGGCGCCGAGGCACGGGCGGTCGCCGAGCAGTTGGCCGGCCGATTCCAGGCCCTGGTCGTGCAGTTCGGGAACTGGATGCCCGATGTCCCGGTGACCGTGGCGGTGCTGCACCCGACGGCGCTCGGCGCCCTGGAGCCCGAGCCGCGGCTCCGGCTGGTCGAGGACCTGCAGGCCCGCACACCTCCCGGCGGTGTCCACATCGTCCTCCCGTCGTCTCGCGGACTGGGTGGAGCCGGGGTGATCCCGATTGGCGCTGACGCGCTGCTCGCGCTCTACCCCGACTGGCAAATCGAGCGGCGCCCCCGCGGCCGCCGAGGAGGGTTCTCCGCGTTGAAGCCTCAGGGTCAATCCGACACACAGGCGAACGTGTCAGAGTAGTGAATTGCCGTCCGGGCTCTCTCCGGGCTCTCCCAGTAACCCGTTGCAGCTGCTTGTGTTGCGACAAGCGAAGGCGTGGCCCTTCGCTTGCCTTACACCACTAGTGAACGCACAACCTGCAACGGTGCTGAAATGACTAGTTTGCCACGCGAACTCGACGACGAACCACTCGGGATCATCCTGCGAGCCGGGAAGCGGACGCTCAAGCCGGCCCGGATCTGGGCCTATTGCTGGTGCGATGACGACACGGATTCGGGAGATCACGTCCATCAGCGGTTGCCCGTGGACCCACACCTGGCAGTGGTCTAGCCCGGTCACATTCCATCCGCCGCAGTCGCAGGGGCCGGCCAGAGCGCCGGTCCTTTTTTTCGTTTCCGGGCTGGGACGTGGTCGAAGCCGGTGGGACGCCTACGGGCCGGACTGATACGCACACGATCTCGTTCGTCGCAAACAAAAACTGCAGCGCGGCGCAGCACGTTGCCGGTCCCTGAAGCAGGGCCTATCGTTGGAGACATGGTCTCTCTGAGCGTCAACGGCCGCAGGATGAGCGCCGATCCCGACCAGACGATCCTCGACGTCGCCCGGATGGCCGGCATCGAGATTCCGACGCTGTGCTGGTATCCGAAACTGTCGATCGTCGGGAACTGCCGCATCTGCCTCGTCTCGGTGGAGGGGCAGCCCAAACTGCTTCCCGCCTGCGCGACCAAGGTCGCCGATGCGATGGTCGTCACGACCCAGTCCCATGCCGCCGTGGAGAACCGCAAGGGCGTGCTGCGCCTCCTGCTGGAGCGCTACCCCGCCGACCATCTGCGGAACGGTGGGCGGGCCGACCCGCGCAACGAATTCGAGCAGTACGTGGTGGACTATGGCGTCATCCCCTCGACCACCGCCGGCCGCGACCTGCTGCTCCGCTCGGGCGACGAGCGCCCCGGCGATCCGATGATCCGCCACGACATGACGACCTGCATCCTGTGCACCCGCTGTGTGCGGGCCTGTGAGGACATCCAGGTCGTGGGGGTGCTGGACGTCGGTCAGCGCGGCGAGCATACCGAGATCATCGTGGGCGCGGACGGCGATCCCGACAAGGCCGGCTGTACGTGGTGCGGCGAGTGCGTGCGGGTGTGCCCCACCGGGGCGATCTTCGAGGTGATGCCCCGGGAGCGGTTCCGTCCCGAGCAGGTCCGCGACCCCGAGTCGATCGTCCGCTCCACCTGCCCGTACTGCGGGGTCGGCTGTCAGATGGATCTGCACACGGCCGACAACAAGATCCTCCGCGTCACCTCCCCCGACATCGAGCTCGACACGCCGAACCAGGGCAGTACCTGCGTCAAGGGTCGGTTCGGGTACGACTTCCCGCAGCACCGCGACCGACTCACGCGGCCGCTCATCCGCCGCGGGTGGGAGAGCGAAGGCAGCCGCTGGGTGTGGCGCGGCCCCGGGGGCATGGACCGCCGCAGCGGTCCGTGGCGCACGATCGAGGGCGAAGGCCAGCAGTCCAAGCCCGGCACGCCCCCCCGCAGGACGGGGAAATCAATCCGCCAGCTGCCGCTCCTCGAGCGGATCGACATGGACATCCGAGACCGGGTGGCAACGCCTGCGTCCTGGTACGAGCCGTTCCGCGAGGCGACGTGGGAGGAAGTCCTGGGACTCGCCGCTCAGGAGCTGGGGCGGATCAAACGCGACCGGGGACCCGACGCGCTGGCGTGTTTCTCGTCGGCGAAGTGCTCCAACGAAGAGAACTACCTGATGATGCGGTTGTTTCGCGGGGCGATCGGCACCAACAACGTCGATCACTGCACCCGCCTGTGTCACTCCACCTCCGTGGCGGCGATGCAGCGGGCGCTCAGCACCTCGGCGGCATCGGGCTCGATGCGCGAGGTCGAACACGACAGCGACGTGATTTTCATCGCCGGCGCGAACACGACCGAAACCCACCCGGTGTTCGGAGCCGCCATCAAACGCGCCCAGAAGCGCGGCGCGAAGCTGATCGTGGCCGACCCGCGGCGCATCGAGCTGGCCGACCGCGCCGACATCCACCTGCAGATGCTGCCCGGGACCGACGTCGCCCTCTTCTCGGCGATGCTGAATCACATCCTCGCCGCGGGCCTCGAGGACAGCGGATTCATCGCCGCCCGCACGCGGGAATTCGAC
>JBGPIW010000077.1:0-8424 GCA_041485045.1 Gemmatimonadota bacterium
CCGCCGCGTCGTGATCGGGCTCACCGGCCCCCGCGACGGCGGATCACCGCTGATTGATCGCCGGCGGGGCTATGCTGTCCAGCCCGTCCGGGCAGGCGGCACGTGGTTTGCTTTAGCTGAGAGGAGTCGATGATGACCTCCCGCTCGCGCGCGCTGGTCGTTGCCGTCGCGTGCGCGTTGCTCGCCGCGTGCGCTTCGGGCGGCGCCCGAACTACGTCGCCCACCCCAGAAGGGTTGGCGGCGCTGGAAGCGCAGCGCGCCCAGCACCCCACCGACCCTGATCTCAACCTGCGGCTCGCCAAAGCGTATTACGCGGCGAACCGCTTCGCCGACGCGCGGTCCGCGCTCGCCACGGTACTGTTGCAGCAGCCCGACAACCGCGTCGCCCAGACCTACCTCGGATTCACGTACGAGGGGCTCGAGCAGTTCGACTCAGCGCGGGCCGTGTACGGGTCCCTGCTCGCGGTCCGGCCTACCGGGGAGGTGAGCCGACTCCTCAACGGGCGGCTGGCGTTGCTGGCCCGCAAGGAGCTCCACGCCACGGCGCGCGCCGCGCTGGCCAATGAATCTGAGCTCGCCCGGACGCCGCCCGACCCGAGCACGGTGGCAGTGTTCCCGTTCCGCTATACCGGACAGGACTCGGCGTTGCGGCCGTTGGAGCGGGGACTGGCCGCGCTGGTGGTCAGCGATCTGTCCCACGTCAGGAGTCTGCGCCTGGTCGAGCGTGAACGGCTCCAGGCGCTGCTCGACGAAATGCGGCTGAACGTCACCGGCCGCGTCGATCCCGCGACCGGCGCGCGGTCCGGGCACCTGGTGGGGGCGGGACAAGTCGTCCAAGGACAGTTTCAGGAGCTGCCCTCCGCCGGCGTGCGGCTCGATGCGACGATGGTGCGAGCCACGGACGCCAGTGTGGCGGCAACCGGCAGCGGCCGCGAGCAGCTCAGCCTGTTGTTCGATCTCGAGAAGTCGGTCGTGTTCCAGCTGCTCGGCAAGATGGGCGTGCCGTTGACTCCCGCCGAGAGCCTCGCGATTAGCGAGCGCCCCACACGCGACCTCCAGGCATTTCTCCTCTACAGCCGCGGACTCGAAGCCCAGGACCAGGGCGACTTCGGCGCCGCGGGCGCGAGCTTCCGGGCCGCGGCGCAGCGCGATCCGAGCTTCCAGGCCGCGGCGCAACAGGCGCAATCGAGCGATGCCGCCCAGTCGGCGGGAGGCGCAACGGAGAGCGATGTCGCCGCTGCCGTGGGCGGTGCCGCACAAGGCGGTACGCCGGGCGGCACGACCGACGCGTTGACGATCGCCGTCAATTCGACCGTGCCGAGCGGCGCGGGAATCCTCTCGAGCACGTTGACGACCACCGAGCTCAACCTGCCGGTGCGCAACGACCCGGTGTGCGAGGCCGCGGGCTGCGGTGGACCGACCCAACCGCCCCCGCTCGCGATCGGGACCATCATCATCATCATCAAACGGCCATAGGAGCGCGGACCATGCGCACGCGAACGACGCTCGGCGCGCTCCTCATCCTGGCCGGTCCGGTATCGGCACAGGGCGCGACCGCGCTCTACACGCGCTGGAACGCCCTGTCCGGGTTCGAATTCCAGCGGTACGGGTTGAGCCAAGGCCTGGGCATCCAGAGTGCTTCGCAGTGGAGTGTACCCCTGGTCATCGTGGCCCCGCTGGGGCGACAGATGTCACTCGACCTCACCACACATTTCGCGCATAGCCAGATCACCGACTCCGCCGGGGCCAGTCAAGCGGTGTCCGGGCTCACCGATACACAGCTCCGGCTGCTCTACACCGTGGGGCGCGACCGGGCGGTCGCGTCGCTCTCCCTGAACCTGCCGACCGGCAAGCGTTCCTTCCCGCTGACCCAGTTCGGCGTGTCGAGCGCGATCGGGTCGAACTTCCTGTCGTTCCCCGTCGGCAGCCTGGGGACCAGCTTCGGGATCACCGGGGGGCTCGCCTACGCGGTACCCGCAGGTCGGTGGAACGTCGGGCTGGCGGGCTCCGTCCGCTACCAGGGCAACTATGAGCCGATCCAGGATTCCGCGCTTACGCTCTCCTACAATCCGGGGCTCGAGGGCCGCCTGCGCGTCGGCGCGGACCGCGTCATCGGCCAGCGCGCACGAATCGTCCTCGGTTTCACCTACAGCTCCTTTTCGACCGATCAGTTCTCCGGCGGAGGGTTCTCCGGCCAGTACTTCAATCCCGGCTCGCGGTTCATCGGGGAAGTGGGTTATGGCTACAGTTGGGGTCGGAGCACCCTGAGTGTGAGCGCCTGGGACCTCTATCGGCTGGCCGGTGACAACAGCGGCGCGAAGAATCCGGATACGAAGGAGAACGTCCTCAACGCCGAGCTGCGGTTGGGGCGGCAGTTGTCGCCCCGACTGGTGATCGAGCCACTGGTGGGTTTCCGCCAATGGAACCCGGGTGGCCATCTCGGCGGCCGGCTGTATACGTTCGGAATGAACAGCCGCTTCGGCCTCACCGACCGGCTGTCGGGCGTCGTCAGCGCGCGCTTCGGTCCGGGATGGGCGGGCCCAGTGGATGTCTCCGCTGCCGGAGTGTCGGTGTTCCTGCGATACCAGCGGTAGGGGACGAGAGCGTCTCAATTCTTGACGCTCCAGGGAGCGGGTGGTAGGTTGGCGCGACCTTCAACGTCGGAGTGTCGCACCTAATGCCAGCCGAGCTGGGCGGATCGCAAATCTCCTCGTTACTCGAGGCCCTGCCGGGGATTGCGAGCGTCCTGCGCAGCCCGGTGGCGGACGCCCTCGTCAAAGCGATCCGGGCGGCGGTGGGCGTCGGCGAATTCGAAGTCGCCGATGCGGAAGAGTTGGTGCGGTACGCGGTGCGTCGCGGCCTGATCGGCTCGGACGAAGGGGACCGCGTCTTGTCGGATGTGCAAGGGGCGCTGAAGGTGAAGCGCAAACCGCCGCGTGGCGCCAAGCCGAAGCCGGCGAAGAAAGCCGGAAAGAAGAAGCACCGCCGCTGACGGCGGCGCGCTAAACCCGAAACCCCTTGACCAGCGAGCGCAGCTTCTCGGCAGCCTGCAGCAACGTGCTGGCGCCCGCTGCGAGTTCCTGCGTCGAAGCCCCCTGCTCCTGGGCTGCGGCGGAGACCTCCTCGGCACCCGCGGCGTGCGAACTGGCGCGCGCAGCGACCTGCTCCGTCTTCTGGGACAGCTCTTCGGCGATGGTGCGGTTCTGTTGAGCCACGACCGTCACGTGGGCAGCAGCCGACTCCACTTGCTCGACCGCGCTGGCGATCTGCGCGAGCGCGTTGGCCGCTCCCTCGGCGACGGTCTCGATCCCCCGCACTCGCTCCTGTCCGTCGCCCATCACGACGGTCATGCCGTCCATTTGCTGTCGGATCGCGGCAGTCGCGTGGGCCACCTCTTCCGCGGCGCGGGCGGATTCGTCGGCGAGTTGCCGCACCTCCTCGGCGACCACCGCGAAGCCGCGGCCGTGCTCCCCCGCGCGCGCCGCCTCGATGGCGGCGTTCAGGGCGAGCAGATTCGTCTGGGACGAGATGCGCCGGATCAAGTCCACGAAGTCGTCAATCGCGGCACTCTGGTTCACTAGCTCCGTCACCTGCCGTGCGGTAGTCAACACGACTTCCCGGACGCCGAGCAGCGATTCTCCGGCCGCGTGAATGTCGTCGCGATGGCGCGTGGCGGCGAAGCGGATCTCTTCGCCAAGGCGTGACGAGCGGGCCGACGCTTCGGCCATGTCACCCGCGGCGCGCCGCAGCTTGTCCAACCCGCCTTCGATGACCGAGAGCTCGTTGCGCTGCAACTCGGCGCCGCTCGAGATGTCCACCATCGCCGTGGATACCTCGCTGGAGGAGGCCGCGAGCTGCTCGCTCACCGCCGACAGATCCCCGGCCGACGTCGTGATCCGGTCGGATTCGCCGATCACTTCCCGCACGATGCTCCGCAGCCGCTCGGCCATGTCCCGCAGGGCGTGTGCCAGCACCTGGAATTCCCGCGGCATCGCGCCGGTGGTCACCGGTCGCAAATCCCCGGCACCGAAGCGCTCCGCAGCGGTCACGAGGCGTGAGAGCGGCCCTTCCACGGAACGCACCGTGACCATCGATGCCACCGCCCCGAGAGCCACGAAGACCGCCAGGACCAGCCACAGGAAGAGCTGGCGCCGTCCTGCCAAGAGGGACAGCCGGTCGGCCACCTGGGCGGCCTTCTCCGCTTGCCGCGCCGAGAGACCCCGGACCAACTGCAACAGCTCGGCGACGGCGGCGTGCACCTGGGTGACCCGAACTTGCGCGTCGTGCGTGCGTCCCAGGTCGTGCAACGCGTGGGCGAACGCGTAGTCTACCTGAATGGACGCCTGCAGCAGCTTGATCCTGCTGACCACGAGACGGTCTTCGACGGTCAAATCGCCCAACTGCTCCAGTCGCCGCTCGAACTGGAACGCGCTGTCGGCGGCGTCCTGAAATTCGGTGCGCGCGCGCTCCTCCGGGACGGAGAGGTATTGTTCGGCGGCGCGCAGCTCCGTGAACACCGTCGTGAGAATCCCGGTGCTGACGGCGGTGGTCGAGCGAACGGCCCTCATCTCCAACGCGATGCGTTGCCGGATCGTGCCCAGCGCGGCCGCGCCGGTCACCGCGGTAATCACGAGTCCGAGGGCTAGGGCACCGAGGCCGACGAGGATCCGGGCGCGGATCGTGTTCAGCCGAGGGCGAAGCCTCACTCGCTCGCCTCCGCCACCAGTCGCCCGTTGCGGACCACCGCGATCGTCAGCGGCTTTCCGCGGACGTCGCCGTTCCGATCGAACGCGATGCGTCCGGTGACGCCATCGAAGGGCTGCTGGCGATCGCCTACGCTCGCCACGTAGTCGCGCAGCGCCCGCCGGTCGGGGCCGACCGCGTCGAGGGCGCTGGCGAGAAGCCGCATGGTGTCGTAGGTGAGGCCGGCGACGTCGTTGGGCCGCTGGCCCTGCGTGGCGCGAAAGAAATCGATCACGAAGGCCGCGTTCTTGTCTCCGCTCCGGTCGGGCAGGTAGGCGGAGGAGACGTGCACCCCCTCAGCGAGAGGGCCGTCGCCTTCGATGCCGACGAGCGCGTCGCTGCCGATGACGGGCCAGCCCAGCCCTTGCCGCCGCAGCTCACGCAGCGCGAGCTCCGCCCCCGGGACATCGGCCGCGAGCATCAGGACGTCAACGCCCGCGGCGCGCATGCGAGAGACGTACGGCTCGATGGTCGGCGTCATCGGCAGGAACGGATCCTGCTCGACCACCACGCCCCCCAGCCGGGCGAACTCGACGGTAAACGCCTGACGCACCCCTCGGCCGTAGTCGTCGTTCAGGTACACGATGCCGGCCCGCCGTGCGTGCAGCGTTTCGAACGCGAACCGCGCCAGCGCGGGTCCGTGGGACAGGTCGCTCGGGCAGACGCGAAATACGAATGGGTTGATCCCGGACAACTCGGGGCTCGATGCCGTCGGCGAGATCGCGGTTAACGGATCGTTGCCGCCGCCGTAGATCCGGGCGGCGGCGATCGTCGTCCCAGAGGTGATGTGGCCGACGACGGCTGCGACGGCGGGGTCGTCGTACAGGGCCTGGGCGACTCGGAGCGCGCCGTTCTCGGTTCCGCTGTCGTCCATCACCCGCAGCTGGAGCGGACGTCCGTGGATGCCCCCGCCCTTGTTGATCTGGTCCACGGCGAGGCGCGCGGCCCGCACCTCCGAGATGCCGAGCGGATCCTCCATCGGGCCGGCCAGGCCGATGACGATCGGGCCGGTCTCGCGGGCACAGGCGACGAGACACAGCACCACGACGGGGACGAGGCGCCACGCCGGGTGGCGATGGAGGGCTGGAAAGACGCGCATCGGGGGACGGGGGGCAAGGTTAAGCCGGGGGGAAGGGGAGCGCAATGCTGTGGGCTCTCGTGTGGCTCGCCGCGTGGCCGGGGCGGTCGTATGTTGGCGGGGTGGAGGTGCGCGACCGGCTCTACGCGTTCGCGGCGGCCCTCGAGCCGCTCCTCGCCGCCCCGGACGCCGACGGGTTCGAGGCGATCTGGGAGCGCGAGCGGCTCGCCGAGGTGGGTTGGGAGGCGCTGGCGGGGGCCCGGCGCGCCGGCACCGCCGCGCTCGCGCCCGCCCTCGCCGCGCTGGACCGGCGACTCCTGGCCGTACTGGAGCGGACCAGAACCTTTTCCGACCAGCATGTCGTCACCTTCCGTATCCCGGAGCTGGAGCGCTGGCAGCACGCGACGGCGGCCGCCCTCGTAGCAGCCCGCTGGGGTGTGGCGGGACTGCGGACGGTGATCGATGATACCCAGGCGCCGTTTGCGCGTCGGTATTTCGCTTACTTGGCGCTGGGCGAGCAGCATCCACCCGAAGCGTGGCCGGTGTTCGATCGCTACCTCCGGGCGCCGGGAGCGCATCATGCGTTCGTGGCGGTCGCGGCCGAGGCGGCACGATTCTATCCAGGGAAGGCCCCGCGGCTGATCGAGTTGTTCGAACGGGTCCGCAGCGATCAGCTGCTGCGGCAGTTTCTCGGACCGCGGGTCCTCGAGTCACTGTATCTGCTCGCCGACCCGCGGGCGCTCCCGCTGTTTCAGGAGCTGCTCGTCACGGGGCACACCGATCCCGACCCCGACCGGTGCGAGGTGACACGCGCCCTCGTGGCTGTCCGGAAGCTGACGGGCCGGCTTGCGCCCAGCTCGAAATTCCCCGATACGGATCGACCCGAGGTGAGCCGGGCCCTCGACGCGGCCGAGCGCCGGTTCGAAGAAGAGCGTGACCGGCTGGAGCCGGTAACCGTCATTTAGGGGATGGGGGACGAGGGACGGGGGAGGATCTTCCCTCGTCTCCTGTCCCTTCCAGGAACGCCCAAACCTTGTCGCGATACGCCCGCCCGCCGACGTCATAGGTGTCGTTGTGGTCGGCTCCCTCGATCAGGACCAGCTCGGCCGGTCCGGGCGCTGCCGCCGCGATTCGTCGTCCCATGTCGGGCGGGATGACCTGGTCCGCGGTGCCGAGGAATACGAGCACCGGGCAGTGCACGCGGGTGATGGCCGTGAGGTTGTCGAGCCGCAGACGGACCAGAAATCGCGGCAAGAAGGGATACGCGCGGGCCGCGATCTCTCGAGCGTTCGTGAGCGGTGATTCGAGAATCAGACCGGCGACGCGGTGCGTGGCGGCGACGTGGGTCGCCACAGCGCTGCCGAGGGAGCGGCCGTACACGAAGATCCTGGCCGGGTCGATGCCCGGGTGCGCCGCGAGCGCGTCATAGGCCAGGTCGGCGGCCTCGTACACGGCGCCCTCCCTCGCCCGTCCCCCGCTGGCACCGTACCCGGGATAGTCCACGACGAGCAAGCCCGTTCCCGGGGGCCGGAATTCCCGGAGCACGGTCGCGAGCGTGGCGATGTTCTCCCCATTTCCGTAGAACCAGAGCAAGCCCGGGCTCGTCGTGCGCGCCGACACGACACCGACAGGTGCCGGGGGGAGGAACCACCCGGCCAGCCGAGTGCCGTCCGACATTGCCAGGGTGAAGGCCTGAGCGTCGGGCAATCTTGCCCTCGTCGGATCGGGAAGGGGCGCTCGCGGGGCGGGGAAGGCGAGCCGGTCCTGGACCATCCACAGGACACCCGCGATGACGACGTAGCCCGCCAGCGCGCCCAGCGCCAGACGGATCAGGAGCATGCGCGGGGGAAAGGAGCCGCCTAGCGCCGGCGACGCGGGATGTAGCCGGCGATCCGGTTCATCAGCGGCTCGTCCCACAGGGCCACATACACCCAGCGGACCGGGCCACGCCCGCGCCAGGTGAGGCGGACGACCTCGCGCCCGGAACGCCATTCCCACATGCCGGCGCGGGAGGCGTGGGGCCGTCCAAACCGTTCCTCCAGGTCCCGCTGCAAACGCTCCACCAGCGGGGCAGTGCCGGAATCGCCGAAGGAGAGGAACGCCACCTGTCCTTCCAGCACGTAGGCGGCAAGATAGAAGCGCGCGCTGTCCGCCGGATCGCGGATCGGGGCGCCGCATTCCATGAGCTGCGCGGTGCGTCGCGAGGTGGTGCAGACAAGGGGCGTCGCTTGGGCCTCGGCCAGGAGGCGGGCCCGGGCAGTGAATTCCCCGTACGGCGCAGCCAGGACGAATCCCCGATAGGCGAGGGGAACGGTCTGCGACCGAAGGGCCGGGGCGAGCAGCACGGGGATGGCAAGCAGGATTCGGTGCATCGGCGGAATATGGGCTTGGGGAATGAGTAGGTCGGAAAACGTACGGGCCCGGGGTTACCCCCGGGCCCGCACACCTACCGCGACCCGACCGCGGTCACTGGACCTTGCGGACGTTCTGCGCCTGCAGACCCTTCGGACCCTGGGCGACATCGAATTCGACGGCGTCACCCTCGGCGAGGCTACGGAAGCCATCGGCCTGGATCGCCGTGAAGTGGACGAACACGTCCGGAC
>JBGPIW010000078.1:0-8398 GCA_041485045.1 Gemmatimonadota bacterium
GCCCTTCTTGTCAGCGGTCACGGCGAACGACACCGACCGCAGGCCCTGCAAAAACCCGCCGCTCGGCCCCTCCAACCGCAGCGAGACCTGCCTGGCGAGGGAGGCGGTGTCCACCGGGTGGCTGAAGCTGAGCTTGAGCACCACGCGCTTGAGGTTGGGATCCACCGGGTCCTGATAGAACTCCGCTGACGAAACGGAGGCGGCGAAGGGCGCGGTGGCGAAATCGAAGCGGTAGCGTTCCAACCGGACGGAGGTGGCGACGAGCCCCTTGCGGGGGAGCGACACCGTGAACTGCTGGCCCACCGGCCAATCCGCGGCGGGATCGAAGTCGAGCTCCTGATCCCCGACCCAGCGCCAGGTGCCGGCAATACTCGGCGAGAGTTCAGCGCCCGTCGCCAAGACTTTTCCCGCCGTGCTGAGCGGCGCCACGGAGGCTTCGAACAGCACCCGCAGCGGTGCGGGTTTCGGCGTATCGACGCTGAGATCGGTGGCGGCCGGCGCCGTCACGTCGTACGCCGTCCGCACCGCACGGGGGCGGTGACGCCACAGCTGCACGGCCGTGACGAGCACCACGAGGCCGACAACGGCGGCGATCGCGTCGCGCTTGAACGCCCGCGGGTTTGCCGCGGCGCGGGCGCGCAGGGCGGCCTCGCGGGACCGCAGCGTGGCCACCCAGGGAGGCGGAGCCCAAGCCACACTGCCGACCGTCACGCGGAGGAGCTTGGTGATCGAGGCGCGCAACTGCGACAGGCGACTGCGGACCGCCTCGAGATGCGGAGGGCGTAGGCTCACGGGTTCGAAGCTGCGGCGTGTGGGCTCCGCCGACAAGGCGGCTCGGGCACGTGTCGTTTTCGTCCCGCCCCGTTCGTCATATCCATGGAACCGGAGCTCGCCGCGGCCGAATCACTCCGCTGGTCCGCGGCCGATCCCCACATAAGAGGAGGCACGACAATGGGTTCCACTGCCAGGGCAGTGTTGCCGGGCGCCCGAAGTCACGGCTCGCCATTCTACCGGGGCTGACGCATTACACCATCTTCAGCGGTGATTCCGTTTCTCGACGCAGCGACGACGACGAAAGGTCAGTGAGGAAGGAATGCGCAAGATCGTCGCGGGGCTGTTCATGTCGCTGGACGGCGTGGTGGAATCGCCCTCGAGCTGGGCGCTCTTCAACGCCGAGATGCAGGAGATGATCGGCGCCGGGATCGCGCAGTCCGACGCCATTCTGCTGGGCCGGCGCACGTACCTGGAGTTCGCCGAGTTGTGGCCCCGGCAGCCACCGAGCCCGATGGCTGACTACATGAACGACACGCCCAAGTACGTCGCGTCAACGACCCTGCAAGATCCGCTGGAGTGGAAGCGCTCGAGGCTGATCAAGGGTGACCTCGCTGGAGCGCTCACGTCGCTCAAGCAGCAACCCGGCAAGAACATCCAGATTCCCGGCAGCCCTCGGCTGGTGCGGGCGCTGCTGCGTGACGGGCTGCTCGATGAGCTCGGTGTGATGATCCACCCGATCGTGGTCGGCTCCGGGATGCGGCTTTTCGACGACATGACCGATCAGCTACGTCTCAAACTGGTGGAGGCGCGGACGCTCAGCACCGGAGTCCTGAGCGTGACCTATCAGCCTGCGAAAGGGTAAAGCCGCGCTAGGTGTGGGTGGGGCTTCCGCCAGCGCGGTACGCGCGCGACTTTCCAACACCACCCCACCCTGAGGCCAGACCGTGATCCGTCTCCCGCACCCAACGCTCGCCGTCCTCGTGCTCGCCGGCGCGCTCGCCACATCGCGAGCCGCCGCGCAGGCAACCGCGGCCACTCCCGATCCGCGCGTGGGGCTGCGCGCCGGATGGATGAATGCCGCCCAGGCGGCCTGGAACCTCCGCCTCGTCTCGACGAGCGCCCCCGCGGCGGAGTTCATGAATCCGGCCGAGCCGGGCGATTTCAGCTACATGAACTCGGACCTGGCGTTCCAGGGCCATTACGTCTTCCAGGGCAATTTCCAGGGCTTTCAGGTGTGGGACGTGTCGGACCCGTCGCACCCGACCCGCACGCTCCTGCACCTCTGCCCCGCCATGCAGAGCGACGTCTCGGTGTATCGCCACCTGCTGTTCGTATCCGGGGAATCGCTGAACGGACGCACCGACTGCGGCACGCAGGGGATCCAGGACACGGTGAGCGCGGACCGGCTGCGCGGCATCCGCATTTACGACATCTCGGACCTTACGCACCCGCGCAACGTGGCCAACGTGCAGACGTGCCGCGGCTCGCACACGCACACGGTGGTGACCGATGCGCACGATACGGGCGCCGTCTTCATCTACGTCTCCGGCCAGGCGAACGTCCGCTCGCCGAGCGAGCTCGTGGGGTGCTCCTCCGTCTCCCCGGACCAGGACACGAGCTCGGCGCTGTTCCGCCTCGACGTCATCCGTGTGCCGCTCGCCTTTCCTGAGCAGGCGCGCATCGTGAGCCGCCCGCGGATTTTCGAGGGTCTGTCCCAAGTGAGCGCGCATGGACCCTCGCCGCTCGATTCAGCCCAGTCCGTCGGGATCGTCGATTCGGTGCGTGCCGCCGGGGGCTATGCCGTCATCATGGGGGGCGAGGCCATGGTCGTGCCGGCGCCCTTCATAACCGGCATGCTCGACAGCATCGTGCACGCACGCAGCGGGAGCGGGGCGCCGACCGCTGCCGACAGCTCCGCGCTGCGCGCCGCCCTCCAAGGGATCGCCGACGCCATGATGAAAGGGCCGCCGACGCCCGCGGGAACGGTCCACCGCGGCCCCGACCAGTGCCACGACATCACGGTGTACCCGGCGCTCGGACTCGCCGGTGGCGCCTGCGCCGAGTACGGGTTGCTGCTCGACATCAAGGACGCGGCGCATCCAGTGCGCATCGCGGCGGCTTCCGATTCGAACTTCTCTTACTGGCACTCCGCCACGTTCAACAATGACGGGACCAAGGTGCTGTTCAGCGACGAGTGGGGCGGTGGCATCGGACCGAAGTGCCGGGTCACTGACCGGCCGCAGTGGGGCGCGGACGCGCTGTTCACGATCGCCAACGGCGCGCTGACGTTCCGCGGCTATTACAAGCTCCCCGCCCCGCAGACGGCCCAGGAGAATTGCGTGGCGCACAACGGCAATCTGATCCCGGTGCCGGGGCGCGACATCATGGTCCAGGGCTGGTATCAGGGCGGCGTGTCGGTCTTCGACTGGACCGATCCCACCCACCCGATGGAGATCGCCTTCTTCGACCGTGGGCCGATGGACTCGACCAAGCTCGAGGCCGCTGGCTCGTGGTCGGCATACTGGTACAACGGCTACATCTACAGCTCCGAGATCGCCCGGGGGTTGGACATTCTCGAGCTGCAGCCGTCCGCGCTGCTGTCGCAAAACGAGCTGGACGCGGCGAAGCTCGTGCGGCTGGCGTACCAGAACGTCCAGGACCAGCAGAAGATCGTCTGGCCGGCGAACTTCGTGGTTGCGCGGGCCTACGTCGACCAGCTCGAGCGGTCGCACGGTCTCGCGGCGGCTCGGATTGGGGCGGTGCGGACCGGGTTGACCGCCGCAGAACGGAAGACCGGCTCGGGCCGGAAGACCGCCCTGACGGCCCTCGCGACCCAGCTCGACAACGACGCGGCGACGGCGGCCGACGCGGGAAAGGTGCGGACGCTCGCCGCAGCGGTGCGGGAGCTGGCGATCCACTAGACCGTCGGAACCCGCCCTCGGCTAGCCTTGGTCCGCCGATGACCCGGTCCACGATCGCCGTCGACCTCTACAGCGATACGGTCACGCGTCCCACGCCCGAGATGCGCCGCTTCATGTGCGAGGCCGAGGTGGGCGACGAGCAGAAATTCGAGGATCCCACCGTCAACCTGCTGGTCGAGATGGTGGCCGAGTTGCTGGGCAAGCAGGCGGCTGTGTTCCTGCCCTCGGGGACGATGTGCAATGAGATCGCCCTTCGCGTGCACTGCCGTCCGGGCGATGAGATGCTCGCGCACGCCACCGCCCATCCCCTCCACTTCGAGGTGGGGGGCCCCGCCGCCCTGGCCGGCGTCAACGCCCGCACCCTCGAGGGGCCGCGCGGCCAGTTCGACGCTGCCACCGTGCTGGCGGCCATCCGGCCCGAGAGCCGATACATGGCTCACAGCCGGCTGCTCTGGGTGGAGCAGGCCACAAACCTCGGGGGCGGCTCGGTGTGGCCGCTCGAGCGGCTGCGCGCGGTGACGGCGGTAGCGCGGGACCAAGGCCTCCGCACCCATCTCGATGGCGCCCGCCTCATGAACGCGGTGGTGGCGAGCGGGGTGACCGCGCGCGACTTCGCGCACCCCTTCGACTCCGCGTGGATCGACTTCACGAAGGGGCTGGGGGCACCGGTGGGCGCCGTGCTCGCGGGCTCGCGCGAGTTCATCGCTGAAGCGTGGCGGCTCAAGCAGCAGATGGGTGGGGCCATGCGCCAGGCGGGCATCATCGCGGCGGGGTGTATCTACGCGCTGCGCCATAACGTCAACCGCCTCGCCGAGGATCACGCGCACGCGCGCCGGCTGGCGGAGGGCCTGGTCGGACTTCCCGGCGTCGTCATCGATCCGGCCGCCGTCGAGACCAACATGGTGTACTTCGACCTCACGGGTGCGCTCGACGCCGCCGCCGCGATCGAACGGTTGGCCGCGCAGGGCATCCTCATGGGGGCCATGGGTCCGCGCACGATCCGTGCGGTCACCCACCTCGATGTCACCGGCGCCCAGGTGGAGCAGGCCCTGGTCGCCGCGCGCGCCGTCTTCACCGCATCACCCTGATCCCCCTCGCCGCGCGCAGCATGCGTTGGCTCTCTCGCGGCGCCTCTCCTGGCGCGACCGTCGGAAGTCCTCAGAGCCGGTAGCCGACCAGCGTCCCCGGCGCGGTCTGCAGGAACAGCATGCCCGCGACGTCGTCCACAGCGTACACGGGCTCGCGCTCCTTGCCGAGCGCCACCCGCGCCCGCGGCTGCGCGCTGTCCTTGTCGATCTGGAGCAGGACGTTGCCGTTCCCGTCGGGTGCGCGGGTCAACATGAACACCGACCCCGGAACGGCGAGCGACGCTCGGAAGCGTTTCGAGGCGAGCGCCGCCGCCTCGTGCGAATAGCCCGTGAGCTGGGCGCCGCCCTGCGAGTACGCCGTGGCCAGTTGTCCCGCGAAGCGTCGCGCGTTGGAGTCCGTGGCCTGCCGCGACGCCTGGGCGAAGGCGTCGCCGTACGCGGACGCCGCCGCGCCGTACAGGCCGGCGCGCACGGCGTTGATGCGATAGAGCGCGCGCAGCAGTCCGGGCAGCTGCGGGGCCGGGTAGTAGGCCTGTTGCTTCACCTGCCCATCCCGCGCCACGACGACGAGGTTCTGGGGCGAGATGAGGACGAGTCCCGCGGGCCGGACCTCCATGTCGGTCGGATCCTCGTCGCCCTGCAGCTTGATTTCGCCGCCGAGTGCGCGAAATGTCCCGGCCTGGCGATCGACGGCGTACAACCGGTGATCGTGGCTCGCGAAGACGTAGAGCGTCGTGCCCTCGATGGCATGGTGCAGGGCGTACCGCGCGGCGTCGTAGTCGCCCGAGCCGAGCGGTTTGCCGCTCTCGATGGCATCCTTGAACTTCGGCTCGCCCGTTGCCAGATCGATGACGTTGACCTCGGCATTCGTCGCCGCATCGGGCCGTGAGATGTAGAGCAGACCCGCGGGCGTGAGCTCGGCGTAGGCGAGCTGGCCTTTGATCTTCACGTCCTTCTTCAGGCGCAGGGTGGCGGTGGCCACGTCGAGCACGTTCACGAAGGTGCGCGACTCGGCGTCCACCGCGAGCACCGCGGCGCCGCCCACGATCAGCGCATCCGTGACGGTCCCGTGCATACGCAGTGGCTTGGCGGCGATGGGTGTGCCGTCGTCGTAACGCGCCACGTTCAGTCCCGTCTGCACCACGCCGTTCACGATGCGCACGTTGCCCGTCGCCTGGCCCGGGGGCGGCGATTCCGGAAGGATGATGATGCCGCTGGGGTGCTGCACGATGTCGTGCACCCACCCCTCGATGATCGGGGGCTTGGCCCACAGGGCTCGGCCGTCGGCGAGCGCGTACGCCATCAGCCGGTCGTCGAAGCTCACGTAGATGCGATCGGGTTTGTCGAGCGATGGATAGAGCCGTACGTGGCGCGCAGGGTTCCCCGGACGGGCGGTGGGTAGCGTCGCGGACCAGCGCACCGCGCCCGTCCGCGCGTCGAGCCCTTTGAGCCCCAGCAGCGTTTGCACGACGATCATGTCGGACCCCGCCTGCAGCACCTCCAGCGCCGTGGCTTCGGACGCCGCGCGTGCGAGGCCCTGCATCAGGCCACCCAACCCGCCCCGTTTCGGCCCGCTCTGCTGGAACAGCGATTCGCTCGCCCAGCGCTGCGCCCCGGTGGTGAGATCGTACAGCGCGACGACCGGCGGGCCGGACACGCGCCGTCCGTGCACGAGGAAGGTGCCGCTCTGCGGCAGCACTCGGCGGGTCACGATCTGCGCCAGGTCAAGACGACGGGAATCGAACACCACTGCACCGGTCACCGGGTCAAAGACGAGCAGTAGACCCGGGCGCGCCGCTTCCATCAGGAGCGACCCCTCGACCATGCGGACGCTGTCCGCCGGAAGCCCGCCGAGCTCCGGTTTCTCCCACGTGACCACCCCGCGGTCGATATCCAGTCCTGAGAGTGCGGCGTCGGTCGAGACGAGGAGGGCGCCGGCGGGCGTGAGCTGCTGCCAGCGGATCGCCCCTTTCAGTTTCGTGGTCCAGGCTGCGGTCGCGCCGGCCGGCGCTCCCGGCGCGGGCCTGACGGCCTGCGCCGGAGCCATCGTGGCGGCGACAACGAATAACGAGAGCGACAACAGCGGGCGATGAGCGGACGAGGTGGCCATTGGGGATCCTCCGATGGCCCCTATATCCCCCCAGTGACGGCGCGCGCGCAAGTGGGAGGCGTGTCGCGTCCGCCGGGATGTCCCGTTACGGAGCTACCGTGAGCGCGTAGCCCGCGAGCGAGGCGCGCAGGACGTTCTGGCGATCCGCGACCTCGACCACTCGAGCCGTGTACCGCGCCGCCGCGCCGACATCCGGCACCTGCAAGGTGACCACCGTCCCGCTGGTGAGCGTCCCGACCACCGCGCCGACGAGCGTGGAGCCGTCCGCCTGACGCGTGAACAATCGGAGGGACGCGTCGACGGCCGTTGCGTTGTCGATCGGCGGGCCGCTCACTTCGAACGTCATGGCGCCGTCGTCGGCCTGCGGCGAGGTGAGGCGGAGGCTCAGCGTGCCCGGCTGCGCCACGGCACTGGTCGAGTCGTTCGAGCAGCCCACCGCCACCGCCACCGACAGGGCCGCTACCACTGCGAAGATCCAGCGCGCGCCGTTCATTGGTCGCTCCTCGGGCCTGACAGGCCCTCCGCCATTCTGATGTACGCCTGCAGGTCGCCGACGTCATAGCGTCCGTTGCGATTGCCCACGGTGTCGAGGTAGTGCTGGTCCGCCGCGCTCAAGCCGCCCGCGCCCAACAGGCCCGCGGCCGCATCTGCGACGGTGAACGACGGCACATACCCGACCGACAGCCCGACATGGGCCACGCCAGCCGGGTTCACTTCGATCACCTCGCCGATCCGCGGCTCGGTGGCGAACACCCGCGCCACCGGGGCGCCCGACGCGTCGCGCCCGAATGCCACCGCCTGCGGGGCGTCCGGCCCGATCGCGAACGTTTCGGCCACGATGGTCCCAGTCGGCCCGAACAGCTTGACACGCCCGGCCGTCGGAGCGGCAGCGTAGATGTTGCCGGCCGCATCGAACGCGAACCCCCAGATGATGAACCGGTCGGTGAGCACCCGCTGGAGCTGGCCGCTCGCGAGTCTCCAGATCTCGGTGCCCTGTGAGAAGTACGGCTCGCCCGACGGACCTATGGCCAAGGGGCCTGGGCCGGAGCCGCCGACCGCGATGGCGTCGACCTGTGCCTCGAACTGGCCCGTGGGGCTGTAGCGCCGTAGTGACCGATCGGACAAGTCGGTGAGCCAAATGCGGCCGTCGGGGGCCACGGCGATTCAGAACGGGATTCCGGCGTCGGTGATGAAGCGGGTGGCCTGGCCCTGCGGCGTGACGCGGTACACGGCGCCGTCCACCGACGCCACCAACAGGTCGCCGAACGCGTCGAACGCGAGACCCAGCGGCGCAGGGATCCCTGCCGCGAAGGTCGTCACCACGCCTTGGGCGGAGACGCGCACGACACGTTCCCCGCCACCTCGCCGACGAACAGGTCCCCCGTGCTCCCGACGGCGAGGCCCAAGGGCTGGCCGAGGCCCTCGGCGCGCACCGTGATGGGATCGCCGGGTCCCGGAGTGATCGGGCGAATGTGCAAGATGTAGGGGAACGGGTTGCCGAAACC
>JBGPIW010000079.1:0-8301 GCA_041485045.1 Gemmatimonadota bacterium
GACTTCCCGTTGATGCCGTCGGGGAAACGGGTGAGCACCAGCGGCCGGTCGGCGAGGTAGGGCAGCATCCACGGCGACACCGCCCGGTAGTACTCGATCAAGTCGCCTTTCGTGTATCGCTCCTCGGGCCAGAAGACCTTCCCCAGGTTCGAGAACTGAACGGGGGGACGGGGGACGGGGGACGAGGGACGAGTCAGATCGATGGCAGGCTCTTCGCCCCGTCCCTCCTCCCTCGTCCCTCGTCCCTCGATGACACACTCTTCGGGCTTTTTATCGTCCCGGAAGCGGAGAAACACCGGCTGGCGCAGCAGCCCATCGCCGGTGATCTCCTTGTAGCGCACCTCCGCGACCAGCGCCGGCCGTACCCAGCGACTTTCGTCTTCGGCGGGAATCGGTCCCGCAAACGCCGGTTTGGCCACAGCGAGCTCGTCGAGCTGCTGCGACACGTCTTTCAGTTGTTTCGCGGAAAAGCCGCTCCCCGCTCGCCCGATGTAGACCAGCGCGCCGTCGCGGTAGGCCGCCAGATGCAGCGCGCCGAATCCGCCACGGCTGCCGCGCGGCGTGGTGTACCCCACGACGACGAAGTCCCCCGTCTTGTCGGCGCGGACCTTCAACCACTGATCCGATCGCCCGCTCTTGTAGGGGGAGTCCGCTTTCTTCGCGACGATGCCTTCCAGCCCGAGCCCGACCGCCCGGTCGTAGAGTGTCTCCCCCTCTTTCTCGAAGTGCTCGGAATAGCGCAACGGCCCGGCCTCCGGCAGCAGTTTCTGCAGCAGCGCTTTGCGCTTCACGAGCGGTAACGCCCGCAGATCGAACCCCTCGAGCGCCAGGAGATCGAACACGTACACGGTCGCGGGGCTCTCGACCGCCATGTGACGAATGTCGAGCGGTCGACCGACCCGCGCCCGGTTCTGGAGCCGCTGGAAGCTCGGCCGGCCCGCCTCGTCCAGAATGACGAGCTCGCCGTCCATCACCAGTCCGTCGTACGGCAACGCGCTCACCGCGCGCGCCAGCTCGGGGAATGCCGCGGTGTAGTCGTTGCCGTTACGCGTGATCAGGCGCGCTTTCCCCTCCTCCCGCGCGATCCGCATGCGGTAGCCGTCGAGCTTGACCTCAAACACCCAACCGGGGCGCGAGAACGGCTCCTCGCGCGTCTCCGCCAGCATCGGCGGCACGTCCTCCGCGCGCACGTCGCGCCGCGGGGCCTTGAGCCGTTTGAGCTCCGCCACGAGTTTCGCGGCCTTGTGTCCCCCGTCGCGCAGCTCCTCGACCGTGAGCCCCGAGAGCACCGAGCCCGGAGGGAATTGATCCCCGTTGGTGGCGACGTAGGCATCGCGCTCCTTGATGAGGAGCCACTCTTTGACGCCCTTCTTGATCTTCACCAGGGTCCAGACGCCACGCAGCTTGTAGCCGCGCAGCTCGAACAGGAGCTTGCCCTTCTTCAAGCCTTCGGCCGGGTCCTCGAGCGGCACCCACAGGCCCCGGTCCCACACGATGACCGCGCCGGCGCCGTAATTGCCTTCGGGGATGATCCCCTCGAAGTCACCGTATTCGATCGGATGGTCTTCGACGAAAACGGCCAGCCGCTTGTCGGCAGGGTCGCGAGACGGACCCTTGGGTACGGCCCACGACCTCAGCACTCCATCCATCTCGAGCCGCAGGTCGAAGTGGAGCCGCGTGGCGGCGTGCTGGTGTACAATGAAGCGCCGGCCTGGCGTCGCCGCGATCGAGCCCGATGGCTCGGGAGTGCGGTCGGCGGAACGCTTGGCGCGGTAAGTGCTTAGCGCATCGGTGCTTGGGTTGCGGTTCTTGGACACAGGTTCTATAGTAGGGTCCTTATGGCTGCTCATGCAATCGGCTCCGCCACGATCTCCTTCGGGCTCGTCTCCGTCCCGATCAAGATGTTCTCGGCCGGCGAATCGTCGGCCGCCCTCTCGTTCAACTGGCTCCACAAGAAGGACGGGGCGCGATTGAAGCAGCAGTACGTCTGCTCCAAGGACGGAGAGAAGGTGGAAAACGACGACCGGGTGAAGGGATTCGAGTTTACCAAGGGCCAGTATGTCGTATTCACGGTGGACGAGCTGAAGAAGCTGCAGATGGATGACAAGTCGAGCAACTCGATGAACATCACCGAGTTCGTGGACGCCGCGACAGTGGACCGGATGTACATGGACCGAGCGTATTTCCTCGGGCCGGACAAGGGCGGGGAGCGCGCCTTCGGGCTGCTGGGCGAAGCACTGAAGAAGACCGGCAAAGTGGCGATCGGCCAGTGGGCGGCGCGGGGTAAGCAGTATCTCATCATGGTTCGGCCGCTGGGACCCGGACTCGTCATGGAGCAGCTCCGGTACGCGGACGAAGTCCGCTCCATCAAGGACGTGCCGATCGAGAAGCTGGAGTTGAAGAAGAACGAAATCGATCTGGCGGTGCAGCTCATCCAGCAGCAGGCGGGGGGTGAGTTCCAGCCGGAGAAGTACGAGGACGAGGTCAAGAAGCGCATCCTCGAGCAGATCGAGCGCAAGGTTCAGGGCAAGGAAATCACCGAGGAGCCGACCGAAGCGCCCAAGACGCAGATCATCGATCTGATGGAGGCGCTGAAGGCGAGTCTCGCCAAGGGCAAGGGCCCGGCCGGCGCCGATCGCAAGCCGGCGAAGCGCGCCGAGCACGCGGCGGCGGAGAAGTCGGCGAAAGGACGCCCGGTGAAACGCAAGGCGGCCAGCGCCTAGGCGATGACCGGGTACACCACCGAGGAAGTGGCGCGTCTCCTCGGTCTCTCCGCGGCGCAGATCCGTTCCTACACACGAGCCGGTTTCCTGTCCCCCGCGCGCGGCGCGCGGGGGGATCTGCGTTTCACGTTCCAGGATCTCGTGCTGCTCAAGGCGGCGAAGGGCCTGCTGGCGGCCCGCATCCCCGCCGCGAAGATCCGCGTTTCGCTGCGGCGCCTGAAGCAGCAGCTGCCACGGGGGCGAGCGCTTTCGGAGCTGCGCATCACCGCCGAGGGACATCGCGTCGTCGCGCGGGACGAGGCGGCCGTCTGGAATCCGGAGTCGGGGCAGCTGGTGCTGGATTTCGACGTGGCGACGCTGGCGCAGCGGGCGGCGCCGCTGGCGCGACGACAAGCGGCCGCGGCGCGCCGGGCCGAGCAGGACCTCGACGCCGAGCAGTGGTTCGCGCTCGGCCTGGAGCTCGAAGTGAGCGAGCCCGACGATGCGCGCGACGCGTACCGGCGCTCGCTCGAGCTGGATCCCCACCACGCGGACGCACACGTCAATCTGGGTCGTCTGCTCGTCGAGGCGGGCCGGGCCGAAGAGGCCGAGACGCACTTCCGCGCCGTCGTGGTAGACCACCCCGAGCACGCGACCGCGTGGTTCAACCTCGGGATCGCATTGGAGGACCGGCGGCGCCCGAACGACGCCGTCAAAGCCTACGAGCAGGCGATCGCAGCGGACCGGCGACTCGCGGATGCGTATTTCAACCTGGCGCGGCTGTACGAGCAGGCGGGGAAGCGGGCGGCGGCGCTGCGGAATCTGTCGAAGTACCGGTTGCTCACGGAAGCGTGATCGGCGCGTGCACGGTGGCGCGACGGTGGCCGAGTCGCGTAGCTTAGCTCCACGTGGACGACGTCCTCACCCGCCTGAACACTGCCCTCGTCGGTCGCTACTCGATCGAGCGGGAAATCGGCCATGGCGGCATGGCCATGGTGTATTTGGCCCGGGACATCCGCCATCACCGGCCGGTCGCTGTGAAAGTGCTGCGACCCGAGCTGGCAGCCCTGCTGGGGCCGGAACGGTTCCTGCGCGAAATTGAAATCGCGGCCCAGCTCACCCACCCCCACATCCTGCCGCTGCATGACTCCGGGGAAGCGGACGGGTTGCTGTTCTTCGTCATGCCGTTCGTGGAAGGCGAGTCGTTGCGCGACCGGGTGTCCCGCGAAGGGGCGTTGCCCGTCTCCGAGGCGATGCGCATACTGCGCGACGTGGTGGACGCGCTGGCGTACGCGCACGACCACGGCGTGGTCCACCGGGACATCAAGCCGGACAACGTGATGCTCGCCGCCCGGCACGCGGCGGTGACGGACTTCGGCATTGCCAAAGCCGTTCGCGACGCGGCCGGCAGCGCCACGCTCACCACCGCCGGGATGTCCATCGGCACGCCGGCGTACATGGCGCCGGAACAATGTGCGGCGGACCCGAACGTCGATCATCGGGCCGACCTGTACGCGTTCGGCGTGCTCGCCTACGAAATCCTCACCGGCAAGCCCCCGTTCACGGGGCCGACCCCGCAGGCGATCCTGGCGGCGCATCTCATGGACCCTCCAACGCCGCTGCATCAGGTCCGACGTGACGTGCCGGGCCCGCTCGCCGCGCTGGTGATGCGATGCCTCGAAAAGAAACCGGGGGACCGCTGGCAGACGGCCGGCGAGCTCTTGACCCGGTTGGAAGCCCTGGTCACGCCGACCGGGATATCGTTCGTCCCGGAGCCGGCCCCGCGCCGAGCCGGGCGACGGTTCGCCCTTGCCGGTGTAGCGGTGGTGGCGGTTGCGACGGCGTTCCTCGGGCTCCGGAGCAACGCACGCATCCGCTGGGTCCGGGAGCAGGCGATCCCGCAGATCCGCCAGCTCGCCGACAGCGGGCAATTGGAGTCCGCTTACCAGCTGGCACGTCAGGCGAGCGCCAGGCTGCCCAATGACAGCATGTTGCTCCACCTGTGGCCGCTGTTCGCCCAAACGGTGAGTATCCACACCGCGCCGCCGGGAGCCCGAGTGTACCGTCGCGACTACGCGGCGCGGGACACAACCTGGGAATTGCTCGGTACCACGCCGATCGACAGCGCCTGGTTCCCGCAAGGATTCTCGCGTATCAAGATCGAAAAGCACGGCTTCCGCCCGTACCTGGGCGCGGCGGCCCCGCAGTGGCTGCCCCGCCGACCGATTCACCTCGACAGCGAATCGACCGTGACAGAGGGGATGGTGCGGGTGCCGGGCGAGGACCGCTTTGCGCTGTCGCTCCCCGGTCTCGATCATCTCGATCCGATTCCGCTCGCCGACTACCTCCTCGACCAGCATGAAGTCACCAACCGTCAATTCAAGGTGTTTGTGGATTCGGGCGGCTATCGGCGGCGGGAATTCTGGGAGCACGCCATCGTCAACGGCGGCCGGCGGCTGTCGTGGGACGAGGCGATGGCCTTGTTCAAGGACAAGACCGGCCGGCCTGGACCGGCCACGTGGGAAGTAGGCGACTACCCGGCCGGCCAGGCGGATTACCCGGTGACGGGTGTGAGCTGGTACGAGGCGGCCGCCTTTGCGCAGTTCGTGGGGAAGGACCTGCCCACGATCTACCATTGGAGTCGAGCGGCGGAAACCCGGGCCGCTTCCTGGATCGTGCCCGCCAGCAATTTCGCGGGGCGCGGCCCCGCGCCCGTCGGAGCCTACCACGGACTCGGCCCATTCGGCACAGTGGACATGGCCGGCAACGCGCGCGAGTGGTGCCTCAATGAAACCGGTGGACAGCGCTACATCCTGGGCGGCGGGTGGGACGACGCCACCTACCACTTCACCGAGGCCTTCGCGCAGCCCCCACTCGATCGCTCGTCCACCAACGGCTTTCGCCTGGCGTCGTATGCTCCCGGCGACAGCACAGTCGCCCGGGCCGGCCGGCCCGTCGAACGTCTCGTCCGGGACTTCGCGCGAGAACACCCGGTCTCCGACGCGGTGTTCGACATCTACCGGCGATCCTACGACTACGATCGAGCGGCGTTGAACGAGCGCATCGAGGAGACCGACTCGAGCGCGGAGAGTTGGGTGATGCAACGCGTCAGCTTCGACGCGGCCTACGGCCGCGAGCGGGTGGTCGCCTATCTGTTTCTTCCCAAGACCGGTGCCCCGCCGTTCCAGACCATCGTCTACTTCCCGGGGGCGATCGCGCTGCACAGCCGCACGTCCCGTGGCTCGCTGGAGCTCGATGCCATCGATTTCATTTTGAAAAGTGGGCGGGCGGTCATGTATCCCGTGTACAAGAGCACATATGAACGGGGTGACGGGCTCGATAGCTGGTACGCCAACGAGACCAACTCGTACCGGGAACACGTGATCTATTGGGCGAAGGATTTCCGACGCGCGATCGACTATCTGAACACGCGGTCCGACATCGATTCACAGCGGCTGGCTTATTACGGACGCAGTTGGGGCGGCTTTCTCGGCGCCCTATTACCCGCACTCGAGCCGAGGCTCAGGGCCTCGGTGCTCTACGTCGCGGGATTGGAGCTCCAGCGAGGACAGCCGGAGGTGGAGCCGATCAATTTCCTGCCGCACATCACCATCCCGGTGTTGATGCTGAACGGCCGATACGATCACTTCTTCCCGGTCGAGACGTCGCAGCTCCCGATGTTCCGTCTGCTGGGGACCCCGCCCGAGCGCAAGCGACACGTCATTTATGACGGAGGGCACTTCGTCCCGCGAACCCTGCTGATCTCAGAAGTGCTCGATTGGCTCGATCGCTACCTCGGTCGGGTAGGCCGCTAACCCCGACGATGAGCGCCGCGACCGCGCTCACGGAGCGCACAAGGTCGCGAACAGCTGCGCCAACTTCGGCCCTTCCCCCGACTCTTCGTGCTTGAAGAATACGAACGCGTCGGTCCACTGCTGCCCGAGGTCCTGGACGGTCCCCGCCCACGTCTCGAGCTCTTTCTTCTTGTAGCCCTCATCCCGCAGCCGGAAGTAGCCGAAATCGGCGGTCGCCACGAGCGGGGTGTGGCCGGCGTCCGTGTCCGCGACGCATAACGCCGCGTTGGCCCCGCGCAGCGCCTCGTAGGTGTCGTCGGCGAACCAGGACGCGTGCCGGAACTCGAAGGCGCAGCGCAGGTCGGCGGGAAACAGGGTCAGAAAGTCCTTGAGCCGGGCCAGGTCTTGCTTGAAGTTGGGCGGGAGCTGCACCAGCATCGGCCCGAGCTTGGCGCCCAGGGGCCGGATCGTTTCGGTGAAATAGCGCAACACGTCGTCCACGTCCTTCAGGCGGGCGATGTGGGTGATCCGCTGGGGGGCCTTGAGCACGAACGTGAACCCGTCGGGCACCGCGGCATTCCAGCCCGAGACAGTCTTGGCGTTCGGCATGCGGTAGAAGGTGTAGTTGATCTCCACCGCCCGAAGGCGGCCTGCGTAATACGGGAGCATCTCCGGCGGCTTGATCTTCGCCGGGTAAAAGGTCCCCTTCCACTCGGGGAAGTTGTAGCCGGAGGTGCCGACGCGGAGCCGCATGGAACAAGTATATTCCCGAAACCACCTTTGCGAGGTTCGCCCGATGCGATCGTTGGCTTTGGCCGCTCTCATCGCTCCTCTCGCCGTCACCCTCGCGGCCCAGCAGCCCGCGGCGACGGAGGATCCCAAGCCGCTCGAGGTCGGCGTCGCCGCGCCCGACTTCGCCCTTCCCGGCGCCACCCGTTACGGCCTGCTGCAGAACCGCATCCATCTGAGCGACTTCAAGGGGAAGACGGTCGTGCTCGCCTTCTTCTACAAAGCGCGAACGCGTGGGTGAACGATTCAAATGAACGCGTACCGTGATCAGTACGCGCAGCTCTTCAAGGGTGGCAAGAACGTGGTGCTCATCGCGATCAGCGCCGACGTCGACACGGCCCTGCAGTCCTGGGCCCGGGACGCCGAATTCCCGTTCCTGTTCGCGAGCGACACCGGTTCGGCGGTGGGGAAGGCCTACGGAGCCTATGCGAGCAAGTACAAGGTCGACAACCGCACGCTGTTCATCGTTGGAGCGGACGGCAAGATCGCCTGGCGGGCGACGCCGTTCCGGGAAATCGATCCGACGGCGTATACGGAGCTCAGCGCCGCAATCGATAGCCTCATGCCCAAGAACTGAAAAGCGTGGTGTGTGGTGAGTGGTATGTGTCACGAACCACTCACCACGTACCACGCCTTTGTTGCAGCTACCGCACCACCCGCCGCACCGCCGCCTCGATATCCTGGTCCTCGCCGATCCCCGTATAGGCCACCTTCCCCGCCGCATCCAGCACTACCACGTAGCTCGTCGAGGGCGCCTGGAACGCGCGCACCGCATTGCCGTTCGTATCCCACAGGAAGCGGAATGGGATCGGATGCGTGGCCAGATGACGCAGCACGCTCGACGGACTCTGGTTGACCGCCACGGCGATGGCCACAAACTCCACGCGGTCGCCGTAACGCGCGTGAGCCGCCTCGAGCTTCGGCAGCAGGGCCTGGCACAGCGGGCACCAGGTCGCCCAGAACTCGAACACCACCGGCTTCTTCCCCACCAGCTGCCCCAGGTCCACCGGATGTCC
>JBGPIW010000080.1:0-8288 GCA_041485045.1 Gemmatimonadota bacterium
CCACGTCAAGAGATGGTCAAGCCGACCCTGCGCCGGAGGGGGAGGGGAGTTGCTAAGTTTTTAGCAGTATGCTAGAATTTTAGCACTTACTCTCGGAGCCCCGATGGCCATCCCTGCCCGTGCGCACCTGTCGCGGCGCGAGCGCCAGATCATGGACGTGATCTACCGGCTGGGCCGGGCCACGGCGGCCGAGGTCCATGACGCGCTGCCGGACCGCCCCAGTTATTCCACCGTCCGTGCGCTGCTCCGCGTCTTGGAGGGGAAAGGTCATTTGCGTCACGTCGAAGACGGGCCGCGCTACGTCTATTCGCCAACCGTGCCGCGCGAGCGTGCCCGTGAATCGGCGCTGCGCCAGGTGGTCAGCACGTTTTTTGGCGGCTCCACCGAAGCCGCGGTCGCGGCCCTGCTCGATCTGACCGCGGCGCGACTCTCCGACTCCGAGCTGAATCGACTCGCCGGGCTCATCGCCCAGGCCAAGAAAGAAGGGCGGTGACCATGCGCGACTTCGTCCTCGACTCACTGGCCAAGATGACCCTGGTGCTCGGCACCGCCGGCATCGTCACCCTCGCCTGGCGCCGTGCGGCCGCGCTCCGGCATTTCGTCTGGACGCTCGCGCTCGCCGGCATCCTGGTCCTCCCAGCGGCCGGGTTGCTCGGACCGGCCTGGCGCGTGCCGCTGCTCCCCGCGCGCCCCGCCGCAGCGGCGGTCGTCCCCACGCCAGCCGAACGTGTCACCGCGTACGCAAGCCGAGCTGACGTCGCGACACGCGCTGCGATCGCCACTGCATGGAGCGTGGAGTCGCCACCCCATCCGGCCCTGATGAGTCCCGCCCGGTGGCTGCTCGCGGTCTGGATCGGAGGGCTCCTGCTCGTGCTCGGCGCCTATGCCGCCGGGGCTTGGCGCGTGGCGCGGATCGCCCGTCGGTCCCATCCGATTCGTTCGGCGGACTGGCTCGAGCTCCAGGCGTCCATCGCCGCCGGGCTGGGGCTGCGCACGCCGGTGCGGCTGCTCGCCGCGGCCGGACCCGCGATGCCGATGACCTGGGGGACGCGGCGTCCCGTCGTCCTGCTGCCGGCGGACGCCGAGCAATGGCCCGCGGCGCGCCGCCGTGACGTCCTGACCCACGAGCTGGCGCACGTCGAGCGGCGCGATTGCCTCACGCAGCTCGTCGCCGTGTGCGCCTGCGCCGTGTACTGGTTTCACCCGCTCGTGTGGCTCGCCGCGGCGCGGCTGCGGATCGAGCGCGAGCGCGCCTGCGACGACCGCGTGCTCGCCGCCGGCGCCACCCCCTCGGACTACGCCGGGCATCTGCTCGAGATCGCGCGCACTCTGCGGGCGGCGGCCGTCACAGGACTCGCAAGCGTCGCGATGGCCCGACCGTCCCAACTCGGCAACCGCCTGCTGGACGTGCTCGATCCGGCCCGGCGCCGCGACGCGTTGAGCCGCCGCGTGGTGTTCCCCTTTGCCCTCGTCGCCGCCCTGGTAGTGCTGCCGCTGGCCGCGGTGCGCCCTGCACGCCTCGCCACGCACCAGATGTCGAGCGGGATACTGCCCTTGGTGAGCGACGATCCGCAGGAGACGCTGCGCACGATACGTCGCGCCGTGGCGCCGGAGCCGCTGCGTCACACCGACGCGGATTCGAGCGACTGCCGCGCCGGCTCGTCCCGCAGCAGCTCGAGCACCTCCAGCGAGCATAGCGAGGGCCAGCGCACCGAGCTGCTGTACAAGACCGGCCGTTGCTCGGTGGAGCTCGTGGCCGAGGGCGGATTCCGTTTCACGACGGACTTCACCGACCTCGCGGAGATCGACGACGGCGGCTCGGTAGTGGTGGAGCGGCACGACGGCGACCGGGAGCGTCGAGTGGAGATGCGCCCGGGCTCCGGGGGCGTCGCGCACCGCTGGTTCGTGGACGACGCCGAGCGACCCTATGACGCGGACGCGAAGGCTTGGCTCGCGGCCACGCTCACGGAGCTGTTGCGCCGGACCGGGTACGCCGCCGAAGCCCGGAGTCGTTGGATTCTGGGGATGCGGGGTCAGGACGCGCTGTTCCAGGAAATCGCCCAGGTCTCGGGAGACTACGCAAAGCGTCTCTACTACCAGGCGCTCGTCGCCGACGGCCGGTTGGATCCCGCCGGCGTGGCGCGTGTCGTGACCCAAGCGGGGAGCGAGATCTCGAGCGATTACGATCTGGCCGAGCTTCTGGTCCTGGTCGCCGCCAAGTACCCGCTAACCGAGCCCGCCCGCACGGCGTTCGTCACGGCGGCCGATCACATTCAATCCGACTACGACCGCCACCGCGTTCTCGCCGTCGTGCTCGCGGGGAAGAACCTCCCCGACGACCTGGCGACCGCCGTGCTGGGCGCGGCAGGCCACATCCAGTCGGACTACGACCTCGCCGAAGTGCTCATCGTGCTCATTCAGAAGCACCCGATTACGGGGCCGATGAGCGCCGCGTTCTTCCAGGCGGTGGACGGCATCGGGTCCGACTACGACCGTCGTCGCGTCCTGGCGACGGTCCTCGCGCAACACGAGACTGCTCCGGCGCTCGTGGCCGCGGCCCTCACGTCCGCGGGACAGATCGC
Organism: Gemmatimonadota bacterium; assembly: GCA_041485045.1. GTDB lineage: Bacteria > Gemmatimonadota > Gemmatimonadetes > Gemmatimonadales > GWC2-71-9 > DASTHG01. The sequence goes on from JBGPIW010000080.1 coordinate 2,583, forward strand.
CTCGGATTACGATCGAGCGGAGCTGCTCGTCCAGGTCGCCGAGGGCCCCGGGGTGGACGAAGCGTCGCGGACGCCGTTCTTCGCGGCGGCGGACGGCATCGGATCGGACTACGATCACGCGCGGGTGCTGACGGCCCTGAGCGAACACGGTGGCCTGTCCGAGCCGGCGGCGACCAAGCTGATCGCCTCGGCGGGCCGCATCGGATCGGATTACGACCGCGCCAACGTTCTCGTCGCGGTCGCGCAGCACGTACGGCTCACCACCGCTCTGCGGCAAGCGTACATCAGCGCGGCGAACGGCATCGGCTCGGAATCGGACCGCAACCGCGCGCTGGCCGCGCTGGCGAGCAGCGCGCAACTCGACTGACCTCGCGCCCTATTGCCGGCAGGGCGCCGTCGGATCCGGCTTCGGGTGGTCCACCACGACCCGGTGATCCAGGTTCGCCACGTGGAGGGCGATATCGGACACGAAACTGACCACGCGCGCCATGTGGTCGTAGTCGATGAACTCCGCCTCGTCGGTCACCTGGTGATAGTCCGAATGCAGCCCCGTCGTGAAAAAGGTGATCGGGATGCCGTAGCGCGCGTAGGAGTAGTGGTCGCTACGGCAGTAGATGTTGGACGGATGGCCGTCGGCGTCGATCGCGTAGTCGAGCGTGATGCCGTGGTGGCCCTGCGTGTTCACCGTCTCGATCAGGTCCCCGAGCTCGGTCGAAAGGCGCCGCGACCCGACCAGCTGTAGGTAGCTGGGACTGCCGTGGATCGGGGTCCCTTCTTTGGTCCGGCCCGTCTCGTCGGCGGCGTCGCCGCGCCCCACCATGTCCATGTTCAGCTGCGCCACGATCGAGTCGCGCGCCACGGTCGGATGATCGGTGAAGAACCGGGAGCCGAGCAGGCCCTTCTCCTCGCCGGTGTGCCACACGAACAGGATCGACCGCTTCGGCTTGCGCGGCAGCGATGCGATGTGCTCAGCGACTTCCAGGGCGGACACCGTTCCCGACCCGTCGTCGTCGGCGCCGTTGGAGATCGAGTCGATGCGCGTGCTGCCCGGGTGCGCGGCGCGGTAGGCCGCGAGCAGGGAGTCGACCGTCGCCTGCTGCGCCGGCGTCGCCTGTTTGCCGCCGTCGTCGGCGCCTTCCGGGCGGACCACGTGATTCCAGATCCGGATCGAGTCGTGGTCCACTGGCCGGGCCATTCCGATGTGGTCGTTGTGGGCGCCGATCGCCACGAATTGGCCTTTCAGCTCCGGATCGCTGCCCGGGATGATGGCGACGACGTTGCGCGCCGCATCGGCGATGGGGGTGACCAGGTATCGGACGTCGATCGCCGCGCCGGCCCCGGTCGCGCCGGGCAGCAAGGAGTCGAACGGTGTGGTGAACATCTTCGACGCAGTGCCTTGACTGATGAGGAATACCGCCGGTTGCGGTTGGCCCGGCGTATTGTCATCCAGAAACATCTGCGGCCGCCGCAGGAATCCCATCATCTGAGGCGGCATGCTGTCGAGGCCGATGAGCGCTACGCCCCACGCCCCCTCGATGGCCGGCGCCCGGCGCATCGCGCGCAGCGAGCTGAACCCGCCGGTCTTGAGGACGACCAGTTTCCCCGCCGCCTGGGCCGGCGACAACTGGTGGGCCGAGTCGCCCACCATGCCGCCAAACACGATCGAGACGGCGGCGTTGCTCGCGGGTTGGCGGTTGAGCGGCAGGTAGTCCGTGAACGCGGTGAGCGGCGCGCCGGCCACGCTGAAGGTGGACGTCGTGTCGAAGTTCCGCGTCTTCAGGGGGATCGTCTGGAAGTAGCCGCCGCTCTCACCGGCGGGCTGCAATCCCATACGGCGCAGCTCCGCCGCGATGTAATTCGTCGCCTTCACGTTCCCGGCCGTTCCCGCCTCCCGGCCCATCATGGAATCGTCGGAATAGATGTAGAGCCGTGTCATCAAGTCCGCGGCCGAGATGGCCGCGGTGGTCGGACGGGCCGCGTGTTTCAGCGGCAGCGAGCTCTGTGCCCGCGCCGGGAGCGTCCCGAGGAGCCCGATGAGAGGAACGATCAGGAATCGGACACGGTCATGCATGGGGCCTCCGGTCATGGACAGGGCGCAGGGAATTCCAATGGACGGCACGACCCCTATACGATGACCAGCCGGGCGTTGTTGAGGGAAGCCCCATTTGGTCTCCAGCCCCCCCCCGGACGTCGACCGGACGGCGAGGACGCTTAAGGCTGGTGCGCGCCTCCCGCGTGATGATCGCCGCGCTGCGCCGCCAGGAACTCGTGGATGGCCCGTACGGCCGCGGAATCCCGGGACGTGATGCGCACGGCCCCGCCGCCGGGGAGCGTGTCCATCCGATAGGTGATGGCACCCCGACGCTCCTGCATCATGGCGGTACCGGGCAACGTGCGCTGGTGCACCGTCATGGTGTGGCCGAAGTCACCCGCGGCGAACGCCCGGGTGATCTCGGCCAGATGTGCCCGAATCGCGCGCACTCCGGCGGTGTCGTCCGGCGATCGGGTCAGCACGATGCGACCACCGTCGGACAAGTCGTCGAAGCGGTGCATGCTGCTGTATTGGTCGACACCCATGACCATCTTCCCCCGCTGCTGCAGGGCGGCGAATCCTGTGTCGGGGGGGGTCTGGGCGGACAACAACCGCCCCGCCAGCGCGACCAGCAACGGGGTGACCCGAAATCGTATCTGCATGTTGCCTCCTCATCAGGTGGACCGGGCTGAGCGTAGGGTATGGTGTCCGCCCGCTACGCGCAGGAACAACAGTTCCAGGCCAGGTCCCGATGCTCGATATCGGCACGATCCGGCGAATCCCCGCGTTCGCCGCTCTCTCGCTTCCCGCCCTGCATGAGCTCGCGGCGCACGGGCTCGAGCGCCGCTATGCGGCGCGCGACACACTGTTTCGCGCCGGCCAGGCGTCGCCGGGCATTTTCGTGATCGTGGACGGGCGGGTGCGGGTGGTCCGTGACGGCCCCGACCGCCGCCAGGTGGTTCACGTTGAGGGCCCGGGCGCCACACTCGCTGAAGTGCCGCTGTTCGACGGCGGCGTGCTGCCGGTCACGGCCGTGGCGATGCTGCCGACCCGCTGCCTCGTCTTCACCTTGGGAGCGATCGAGGCGGCGATCGGGCGGGACCCGCGGCTCGCCCTGCTGCTCCTGAGCCAACTCTCCCGCAGGGTGCGGCAGCTCGTGCAGCGCCTGGACCGCGTGTCGTTTCAGAGTGTCCGCGCCCGGCTCGCCGACTACCTGCTCCGCCGCTCGGGGGCGGCGACGACTGGTACGATCGCGTTCGAGGGCCCGCAGGCCGAGCTGGCCGAAGAGCTGGGAACGGTGCGGGAAGTCCTCGTCCGCGAGCTTCGGTACCTGCGGCGTCACGGCGTGATCCGGGCAACGGGAGGCGGCGGCTATCGCCTGCTCGACGCCGGCGGACTCCGTCGGCTCGCGGCCGGCTCCCCGGTTACCGCTGACCGCCCTCGTCCGAAACCGGGTGGAACTCGGCCGTGACGCCGAGGAACGAAATGGCGGCAAGGAGCGCCGCGGGGGTGGTCCTCTTCTTGAGCTGCACGCTGTAGGAAAGCACGGTGCGATTTCCTGCTCCCGTCTCGCGTCGCGCCAGTCGCCAATGTCTCACATGCTGCCCCAGCGCGGTTTCGAGCCGCTCCTGGCCGGCGCCGTCGGCCTGCGCGACGAGGGTGCCCTGCTCGCCCTCAGGATGCGCGATGCGGAATTCGCGGGTGAACGTCGGGCCCGGCTCGGCCGCGTAAATGTCGCCGACGTTGAGCGCCCAGAGCCCCAGAACGGTAGCGTTGAAAAGGCCACTCACCACGAATCCCAGCTCGAGCGCCTGAACGCCCGCCGCCAACCCCACGGCGATGGCCAGGAAGATGTATACGGCGTCCTTCGTATCCTTGAGCGTGTTGCGAAAGCGCACGGCGGCCGCGAGCCCCGCAAGGCTGAACGCCAGCGCGAGACTGTTGCGCACGAGGGCCGCGATCCCGGCCACCGCGAGTGGCAGCAGGATGACCGTCTGCACGACCGACGGATCCCAGCGCTGACGCCGCTTGGTCAGCATGTACACCCAGGCGACGGGGATCACGAGGGCCAGCGCGCCGCTCATCGCGAGCGCCACCCCGAGGGTCGCGCGGTGCGGCGCCGCCACGCCCTCGGTCGGGGACACCGCCGCTTGTACGGCGGGTGACACGCGCTCGAGACCGAGCGTCGCGGCGACCAGGGCGGCGTAGTAGAGCACCAGGCGGAAGAGCGAGCGGTTCGTCGGATCGGCCATCAGGGAGTCGTGCAGTTGACCATGAACGCGCGGCGCGCCACGCGGGGGTCGTTGATCGTGCGATAGAACTCGTCGAAGTACTGGAGCGCCTGTTTCACCCGTCCCGGGTCGAGTCCCTCCTGGTCGCGATAGAGCGCGTACATCGCATCCTTGCGCGCATTGAATTGCGCGAGAATCGGGGCGAGCTGTTCGGGCGTCCGGCAACCGGCACGAAACAGCCGCTCGCGCACCGTGTGGATCCCCAGCCGGGAGTCCGGCGTCGCGTAGGGTGGAGCGATCACGCCCGACCAGTCGAAGTCGTAGGGCACGGGGTACACCGCGTTGGTCGAATCCTTAATGAGCACGATGTTGTGCAGTGCCCCAACCGACCAATCCGTGTTGCCGGCCAGATACTCGAACAGCGCGAGCAAACTCATCTGGTCGAAGTCGGTCTCCTCCTGGCCCACGCCCTGCTGCTCGAACACGTCGGCGTGGTTGCGGTGCGCCATGCGGTCGTCGTCCTCCACGAAGAACCCGCGCCGCGTCTCGGGCGGGTGTTTCGCGCCGGGCTCCACGTAGGTGACGTCCACCAGACGAACGCGGAAGCTCCGCTCCGTGAGGAGCCCGTAGACGCGGTAGAGGAGAGACTCCTCGAGCAGGTAATCGCCCCAGCGCCCGCCGCCACGGCATTGGACCACGAGCTTCAGCGCGTTCTGGTGCGCGAAGATCGTGCCCGACGCGCTTCCCTTCGCGAACGCGACCTTGAGCGGTGGATACTGGCAAATGCGCAGCCGGTAGTGGCCGCGCGTACGCAGGGTGACGTCGAGCCGCGTGCTGTCGCCGTTTTCCGTGACGAAGGTGAGAACGCCGGGGTGGTCCTGTTTCCGCTCGCCCCGATCCCGCGCGATCGCGCCGAAGTCGGCGGCCAGGCTCAGGTGGAGCGGCGTCGACGCATCGAACATCCGGGCCCGGGCGCTGTCGGCCGGCGCCTGCGCGAACGCGCGGGACGCCCACCCCATCGCCACCAGCGTTGCCAATGGAAGCCGCACCGGGCAATCTTACGGGCCGCCAGCCTCGCCCGCCACCGCCGCTCTTGCGGCCCGCGCCGCCTCGGCTCACACTTGCACTTCGCCCTCTCACCGGAGCACCTGTGCGCGTTCTGACCGTTGCCTTCGCCGTCGCCTGTACCCTCGCCGCCCGCGAAGCTGCCGCCCAAGGGCCCCGCTTCGAAATCTCGATCCCCGCCCGGTTGCGCGCCGCGCCCATGACCGGCCGCGTGTACGTGTTCGTGTCCACCAAAAGCGACGAGGAGCCGCGTCTCGGGGACCACGGAGAGAGCGATTGTGTCCCCTTCTACGGCGTGGACGTGTCCGGGCTCGCGGCCGGCACGCCGGTCGTGATCGACGGGGCGACGCTGGGCTACCCGGTGGCGAGCCTCAAGGA
>JBGPIW010000081.1:0-8258 GCA_041485045.1 Gemmatimonadota bacterium
GGCGGCGTCAGCGTCAGTCTTCCCACACCCGGGATCTCGATCGAGCCGTACCTCTCGCTCACCAACCGCTGGCACAAGCCCTCGGGCGGGTCGACGGATGCGAACTTCGGTTGGACCATCGGCGCCAACCTCGGTTTCGGCGGATTCTTTGGGGCGCATTTCGCGTATGATTCCGAGAGCCTCGGTGGCGGTAGCACCGGCGGCATCATCGGCGTCGGCGCCCATCTCGCGCTGAAAGTTCCGCTCGGAATGTGACCGGGCCGGTTCACAAGGACAGCAGGAAGGGCTACTTTTTGGGGCGCGCCATCTCCGGCGCGCCCCATCTGTCTCCCGGGAGACTCGTGAACCGGTTCCATGCTTTCGTGGCCGCGGCCGCGTGCGGCCTCGCCGCGAGCGGCTGTGCCCTGACCTTCGATTCGTCCCATCTGGGTGTACCCGTCACGCTGGCCTCGCCCGCCCACGCCCCCGCGACGGGGACGCCGTTCCGCGTCACGCGCCACCCGTTGTTCGTCGTGTGGGGGGCGTTCACCGCCGGCGCACCCCAACTCGAAGACGTCCTCGCCGGTCAGCTCGGGGCAGGGGCGAGTGTCTCCGACCTGCGCATCCGAATCCGGGCTCGTTGGAGCGATCTGCTGGTTACGGCGCTCACGGCCGGGTTGTTTTCGCCGCGTTCGGTCACGTTCGAAGGCGTAGTGGTGGCGCCACCGGCTCCAACAACTCCGTAACGAGTGCCGCGGTGCGGACCGCCGCGCCACGTCCTTCCCGTACTACCGAGGCCCCGGCAGCGCCGGCGCGCGCGCGGGCCGGCGGATCGCGACGCCACTCCAGCCACAGATCCTGCAGCGCGGACTGTCCCTCGACCCGGGGAGGGAGCGCGACGGCGGCACCACGCTCGATCAGGATCCCCGCGTCTCGACTCATCCGCCACTGCGGACCGAACGAGACCGGGACCCCAAACACCGCGGGTTCGAGGACCGAATGCAGTCCCGCGCGGTGGAATCCCCCTCCAACGAACGCTGCCTGACCCAAGGCGTAGAGATCGGCCAGGACGCCGACCTGATCCACGACCACCAGCGAGACCTCTCCCGGCGCGCCCGCGGCGAGGAGCTGCGACAGCCGCACCGGCCGGGGGAGTCCGGCGGCGTACGCGGTCGCGTCGATTGCCGCGAGGTGCGGTGGGGTGGGCTCGTGCGGCGCCAGGAGGAGACGGACGGGCTCGCCGCGCGCGCGGAGCTGCGCGAAGGCGGGCAGCACCACCGCCTCATCGGCCGGCCAGGTGGACCCCGCGACGATCGTGAACGCCTCCGTGCCCCCTGCCGCCAGCGACCGGAGCGGCTCGCGCGCACGGTCGAGGCGTTCAGCGCGTTGCGCGACGCTGTCGTAGCGCGTGTCGCCGGTGATCGTGATGGCCGGGCGCCGAGCGCCGAGGCGCTCGAGTCGTTCGGCATCTTCCGGGGCGATCGCGCCGATGCGGTCGAGCGCTGCGTAGGCGGAGGCGGCCCAATCCCGAGCGGGCCATGCGAGCCGAGAGCTGGATTCGGCGACGGTGGCGGAGACGAGGCCGAGTCGAACTCCGCGCGCCGCCGCGGCGAGCGCGAGCTCCGGCCAGACGTCCAACTTGGCGAACACGAGCGCTGTTGGCGCGAGGGCATCGAGCGCGGCAGCCACCTCGCGCGGGCGGTCAAAGGGGAGGTAGTCCGCGAAGTCCACCGGCAGGGTCCGCGCGAGCGCCTCGGCGGACGGAGAGAAAAAGGAATAGGCGATGCGCCAGTCGGGTCGCTCGGCCCGGAGCGCTTCGATTACGGGGCGGGCCTGGAGCCCCTCCCCGACCGAGGGCGCGTGGAACCAGACCAACGGGCGAGCACGGTCCCGGTGCGCCGCGCTCCAGGTTTCGTAACGATCCCGCAGCCGTCGCCGGCCGGCCACTCCTCGGGCCAGCTTGGCGTTGAGGAGTGCCCCGACCCGCGCCACCCCGACGGCGCTCGCCACGGCCAGGCGATACCACCGCGAGGGCTCGGTTGGGCCCATCAGGGGGAGGGGCGAGGACCGGCCTTCACGCGGTAAATCGAGTCCAGGATTCGGGTAAACTCAGGGGGTGGGATGGCGCCCTGCGCCAGGCCGCCCTCGATGTAGAAGCTCGGAGTGGCATTGGCGCCGGCCCGGACCGAGCCCTGAGCGTCGCGGGCGATTTCATCGATCGTAGCGCGGGAGCTTACGCAACTCACAAGGTCCGTGTGCCGGACGCCGGCCGAATCGGCCAGAGCGATGAGGGCAGCCAGCGGAGCGTCGAGCTGCGCCCATTCCTCTTGATGCGCGTACAGGGCGTCGTGCACCGGCCAGAATCGATGCTGGCGAGCGGCACACATCGCGACCTGGGCGGCCGCCATCGCGTTCCGGTGGATCGAGGTGAGGGGGAAGTTCACGAACACCCACCGGACCTTCCCCGTCTGGATGAAATCCCGATCGATCTTGGGGAGGGTCAGGAGCGCGAACTGCCGGCAGGCGGGGCATTGGAAATCCGCCATTTCGTAGACCGTCACCGGCGCCCCGGGGCGTCCCTTGGTCCGTTGCGCCAGGGTGTCGCTCTGTCGGGTCGCGCCCCAGGGAAGCAGCGCCGTCAGCAGCAGCCAGCGGAAAGGATACATGCTACAACAACGCCGTTACCGGTACGGCCGCGACTTTGTCCAGATCACGATGACGCCGCAGGCGGCGTCTGACCCGGAGTACTCGGCCGGAACCTCTCCGGGGCCGCGGTAGACCTCGATCCCATAGATGTCGCGGATGGGGGTGCTCTCTTGAAAGGAGTGCACCTCTACTCCGTCGATCCACCAGGTCGGCTGGCATTGCGGGGTGCGGGCCATGAAGGCGACGCACTCGAATGTCTCCTGGTTGCACTGTATGCGGACGCCCCGGACGACGTGGAGGGCATCCCCGACCGAGGAGTAGCCCTTCTTGGCAAGCTCGTCCCATCGGAGGTACGCGCCCAGCCCGGCGTGTCGCCGGCGCTCGAAATCCAGGTATCGCGGCACGAGCTGTTCGGCGCGAGCCGTCACGGTCACTTCCGCCAGCCGGTACCCCGTGAAATCCAGGGGGAAGACCCCGTTCACCGTATCCGAGGCGGCGAGGCGAACGGTGAAGGTGGTGGAGTCGTAGCCCAGGGCTTGAATGGTGACCTCGGCCAAACCGGCGGGGAGGTCTCGCGCCTGGAACCGTCCGAGGCTGTCGGTGGTGAAGGGAGGTGGGCCTGGTTTGATGCGCACGACGGCGGCCGAGACAGGCAGGCCGAGCTCGCTATCGATCACGCGGCCCTGGAGCGTCGCCTGAGCGGCCCCCGGTCTTGGGGCGATCGCAACCGCGAGCAGGGCGAGGAGCAGGGCACTGATTGCCCCGGGATGTTCGGCAGCTGGCAATGGCGCCGCTTCGGTGATCATGGGTCCAGCCCCCCTATTGCGCGACAAGCCGTGGAGCGTAGTATATGCCTCTGGCGCCGGTCTCAATAGGTGGTAGTATGGGACCCTAACGCCAGTACGCAAATGGCTGTATATGGTAGCAGGCAGTCTCGATTTCCCAGGGTGCCGTCGCACTCGGGCCGTCCGGGTGAACCAAGGGGGGTCGTTTACGGCTGGTTTCATTATTTCGGTCCGTCAGACCGGCCCGTCAAAACCCCGCTGCATCTTCCTCCTTGAACGGTTCATTTCGTCAGGGGCCCGCCGAGTTGTGTCCCATTCCACTGTAGGAGGCAGACGATGAGCGCTCCACGGTTTGGATCGCTGCTGTTCGGCAGCGTAGCTGCCGCATTCGCGTGTCTGATCGCCAGGCCGCTCCAAGCACAGCAAGGGGGTGCGGTCATCACGGGCCGCGTCTCGACGGAGCAAGGCGAGCCGTTAGGCGGTGCCAGCATCGTGGTGGGCAACACCAATCTCGGCGCCGTCACCGCGGCGAACGGGACCTACACGATCACGATCGGCGCGGATGCTGCCCGAGGCCAGGAGGTGGTGCTGACGGCGCGGTACATCGGCCGGAAGCCCGTCACCCGATCGGTCACGCTCACGCCGGGCGCACAGGAGCAGAACTTCCAGCTGGCGTCCGACCCACTCCGGCTCGACGAGGTCGTCGTCACGGGCGTCGGGGAAGCAACGGCCCGCAAGAAACTGACGTTCACGGTGGGCACCGTCAGCGACAGTCAGCTGCAGGAGGTCCCAGGCTCGAGCGCGCTGGTCGCCCTGCAGGGGAAGGTGGCCGCAGTTCGACTGGTGCCGAGCTCGAACCAGCCGGGCGGCGACGTGTCGATCCGGCTGCGCGGCGCCACGAGCATCGGCGGGCGGCAGGATCCGTTGTTCATCGTGGACGGCGTGATCACCGCATTCGGTCTCGCGGACCAGGCACCGGAGGACGTTGAGCGGGTGGAGGTGCTCAAGGGCGCCGCGGCGTCGTCACTGTACGGCTCCAACGCGGCCAACGGGGTCGTGCAAGTCTTCACGAAACGAGGATCCTCTCTCCCCGACGGCACCCTGCGGGTGACGTCCCGGGTCGAGGGCGGGATCAACGCCATGCCGCGGCGGTTGCAGTTCTCGCATTCGCACGCCTGGGAGGTCGACGCGAACGGCAACTACATCCTCAACGCTGCCGGCGGCCGGATCGTCGAGCCAGACCAGATCGCGGACAACCCGTTCAACAACTACTTCGACTTCTGGAGTGACCTGGTCCAGCAGGGCAAGTTCTGGACCGGGTACACCTCGGTGGGGCAGCGCCGCGGTAACACCAACTTCAGCGCCTCGCTCCAGAACACGAGGAACGAAGGCGTGATCTTCGGGCTGGGCGGGTACAGCCGGCAAAACTTCCGGCTCAACCTCGATCAGCAGATGCGCTCGAACGTCGACGCATCGTTCAGCGCCTTCTATGCCACCTCGACCAATGGCCGGGCGGCGGAAGGGCAGACTGGGCCGTTCTTCGGCCCCATGTTCCTGCAACCGGACGTCGACATCACGGCACCGTGCCCCGCGGGAACAGCGGGTGGAGCGGCGGGAATCCCGTATTGCCCCGTGGTGCCGCTGAGTGGTGACGTTGCCAACGACTTCAATCCGATGTACGAGCTGCACAACCGCAAGATCAATCAGAGCCGGAACCGGTTCACCGGCTCGGGCCGGCTGCGGTGGCGGTTGGTCGACTGGCTGTCGGCCGAAGGCAGCTTCGCCTACGACCAGGAGGCGGCGGATTCCACGGACGAGATCCCGTTCGGCTTCCGGACATCCTCAGGCACCAAGACGGCCGGATCGCTCGTCCAAGTGATGAAGAACGACTGGCAGTACAACGCCGGCATCACGCTCACCACGGTGCGGCGCTTCGGCAGCATCACGAATACGACCAAGGTGGGCTCGAGCCTCGAGTCGCAGCGGAACCGGCGCCTCAGAACCGTAGCCAACGCGCTGGTCGTGGACCGCGTGCCGGAGTTCGCCGGCGCGGATCAGAATGCGCTCTCCGCGGGATCGCGCGATGAACAGATTCGGACTGTGAATTACCTCGCCACCACCCAGTTCGACATCAAGGATCGCTACATCGTGGACGGCCTGATACGGCGTGACGGGTCGTCACTGTTCGGGCCCGAGAGCCGCTGGGCGACCTACTACCGCGTCTCCGGGGCGTGGCGGGTCACGCAGGACATGCACATCCCGGGCGTCGACGAGTGGCGGCTGCGCGGGTCTTACGGCACGGCGGGTCTGCGGCCGAACTACGACGACCAGTACGAAATCCTCAGCGTGAACGCCAGCGGCTTTACGCCACTGATCCTGGGCAATCCGCTCCTCAAGCCGGCCCGCTCGGCCGAGCTGGAAGTGGGGACGAACCTCGACTTCGGGGGCGGCCGCTTCGGTCTCGAGTACAGCTTCTCACGGAAGAACACCACCGACCAGCTGCTGCTGGTCGACCTGCCGGCGGTGGCTGGATTCGCCCAGGGGCAATGGCAGAACACCGGCGCGCTCCGGGCGACCACCCATGAGCTGACCTTCCAAGCCAGGATGGTCAACACGCCCAGCACCTCCCTCACGCTGAACATCGTGGGCGACCGGACCCGCCAGGTCATCACGGAATGGAATCTGCCGGAGCGGCTGTACGGCTTCGAGCAGATGCCTACCGCGTTCTTCCTGGGACGGGGCTCGGACTTGGGCGTGTTGTACGGCAACCGCTGGATAACCAACATCGACGACCTGTACGCCGATCCGTCCAAGGCGGCGCTGTCCGGGCCCGGCCAGGCGTGGAGCCGCGACAGCGTCATGATCAACGAGGACGGCTACGTGGTGCGGCGGAACGCCTACGGCACGCCGAACGAACGGGCCATCAAGTACACCTTCTGCAAGCGGTCGGACGCCACGGGGTGCGTGGAGACCTCGCAGATCACGAAAATCGGGGACGCCAACCCCGATTTCAACGTGAGCTTCGGTCTCCGGTTCAGCTTCCACCGGTTCGTGGTGAACGGGCTGCTCGACATGTCGGTCGGCGGCGACCTGTACAACGGGACGCGGCAGTGGGCGTTCCAGGCGACCCGCGACCGGGCACAGGACCAGGCCGGCAAGCCGCAGAACGCCGCCACGTGCGGTGTGGTATCGGATCCGATGCCGGCGTGCCCCCAGAAGGCGCTGCCGTACTACGGCGTGGGGTTCTACAACGGCCTCGATCCAAACAGCTTCTTCGTCGAGAACGGAACCTACGCCAAGCTCAAGGAGCTGTCGGTCAGCTACACGTTCGTGGCCGACCAGCTTCATCGCATCGGCTGGCTGAGCGGGTTCCACGAGGTGCGGATCGGATTTATCGCCCGCAACCTGTTCACGATCACCAATTACTCCGGGCTCGATCCCGAAGTCTCGGGTCTGTACGGCGATCCGTTCCAGGTCAGAATGGACTGGTTCCAATACCCACAATTCCGAACCTACTCGACTTCGGTCGAGATCTCGTTCTGAGGGGGGCGGCCATCATGAGCGCATATCGCGAGATTCACATGCTCCGGTCGTCCATGCTCGGCACCGCTCTGGCGGTGGCCCTGATGGTGACCGGCGGTTGTAACCTGAACATCGAAAACCCGAACGCGCCCGACAAGAACCGGGCGTTTGCCGACCCGGCCGGCCTCGCCAAGTTGATGAGCGGCGCGTTCCGGACCTGGGTCGGAACGCGCGGCGATTACTACGGCGCGCTGCCAATGACCGCGATGGCGGACAACTACACCGCCTCGTGGAACAACGCGGCCATCCGGTTCTACAACTCCGTCGGCTCCGACTGCCCATCGCGCTGCGGCTGGACCAACAGCGCGACGGCACCCGAGGCCGCGGGTGGCCCGTCGGTCGAGAGTCAGTGGTACGGCTACTACACGGTGCTGGTGAGTGCCAACGCGGTGCTCGCCGGGATCAAGAACGGTGTTTGCTTCGACGACGACTGCACCGCCGACAGCTCCCTGACGGTGCGCAACAAAGCCGTCGCCAAGATGCTGCAGGGCATGGCGCTCGGCGGTGTCTCGCTGGTGTACGACCAGGGGTTCGTGGTCGACGAGAATACCGACTTGACCAACATCTCAAGCATCCCCTTCAGTACGCGGGCGGAGGTGCGGGACGCCGCGTTGCAGAAATTCGACGAGGCGTGGACCGCGGCGGGAGTCGCCACTTGGTCGACAGAGAACGAGTGGGCCGGTGTGGGCGCCGGGCAAGCCTACACCAACACGCAGATCCAGCAGCTCATCCGCACGATGCAGGCCGAGTTGATCGCCATGTGGCCGCGCAACGGGACGGAGAACGTCGCGGCCGCCTGGGCCCAGGTGGTCACGGACGCGTCCCAAGGGGTCAGCTCCGGTACTCCGTTCGATTTTCAGTACTACGTCGATATCACCGGCCGTGAATGCGGCGATCTGGACTGTGTGAAAACGTGGGGCAACTCCATCGGCACGATGCGTGTGGACACGCGGGTGGCCGCCATGATCACCACCAACCACGTGTCTCCGTGGCCGGACCCGGCCGGCAACCCGTGCCCCACGGTTTCGCCCGACAAGCGGGTGGGCGATGGATCGTATGGGCCCACGGACGACTTCAACGGCTACTCGACGGTGGCCGCGACGGCCAACGCGGGCACCGACTTCGCCTGCTCCGGCGTGGCGATTTTCCCGCCCGCCCGTGGCCAATACCACCAGAGCAACCTCCAGCACGTTCGCTATCAGTACCTGGCGTACCGCGGCGAGGATCTGCCGACCGCCGACGGCACCGGGCAGGACCCGTTATACA
>JBGPIW010000082.1:0-8175 GCA_041485045.1 Gemmatimonadota bacterium
CGCCTCGTTCAGCTCATCACGGGAGCACTGCTTCTCGTTGCTCCCGCCGCCGCCCCGGCGCAAACCGATGCATCGCTGGGAATCGGATTCGGTACGGTGCGGTTTCGGCTGGACACCGCACCGCCGGGCGATTCGCTCGCTCCCGCTTTGAGTGTCTTCTCGGTCAGCCCCATCCTGCACTTCGTCGGCCCCGGCCGCGACCTGGAAGCGAGCGGCATGTTCGCGGCCCTTCCATCCGGCGGCGGCTATGCGCAGGGTCGTCTCGCAGCGTGGGCGGCCACCGCTCCCCTGGTCGGTCGCTGGCGCCTTGCGGTGGAGGCCCGACTCTCCGGTGCGACGAGCGGGCCCCGCTCGGCGAGCGGAGCGGGGCAGCTGGGTGTCGAGGGGTTGTTGACCGGTCCCCGCTGGGGTGTCGCGGTCGGCGCTGGAACGGCATCTGGCTGGATCGTATACGCGGCGCCCGTCACCGCCTGGCGCGCGCGGTTCCGCGGCTGGTCGCAAGGCATGCTGGGGAACCCGGATTTCTTCGCCAGCATCGAGCCGACACGATTCCAGGGGGCCTGGTTTACCGACATCACCGGGACGGTGGTACTCCACCGCGGACGGATCGAGACGAGCCTGTCGACCTCGGCGCGAGTGAGCCGGGCGTATGGATCGAAAGCAGCCGCCCTGGCCGCGCTCGATGTCCATCTCGCCCGGAACGTTTCGCTCGAAGCGGCGGGTGGCAACGTCCTGCCCGATCCCTACCAGGGGTTCCCCGCGAGCGGGTTCGTCACCGTCGGCGTCCGGGTCCACCTTCCCTCCCACGCTGCCGCTCCAAGAGCTCTGGTGCGCTCGGGACCGCTCACCGCGGTCCGGCGCGGAACCGAGGTCGTGATCCAATTCCGGGTGCGTGATGCGCACGTGGTCGCGATCGCGGGTGACTGGAACGATTGGACGCCCACGCCACTGGCGCAATCTGATCACGACCAATGGGAGTTGTCCATTCCGCTTGCCCCGGGACCCCACCGATTCATGGTCTTCGTGGACGGCACGCCGTGGCAGATCCCCGAGGACGTGCCAAGTGTGCCGGACGGCATGGGTGACAGGGTCGCGGTGCTGAACGTCTTTTGAATCGTGCTCCCCGGGCCGACCTCATCCGCGAAGAAAAAGAAGACCGCCGAACGGCGCGGTGCCGTCCGGCGGTCTCGCCCTTCGGGGGAGAACGCCGCTACTGCCGCGATTCCACCTCGAAGGAATTGACCGGCATCGTGCTGAAGATCTTATCCGTGGCCGGCACGTCGAGGATGAGCTGATTGAGCCGGCCGGTGCGGCGCATGTCCACCCAGCGCATGCCCTCGTACAGCAGCGAATACTTCCGCTGGATCAGGATTTCATCCTCCACCGCCTGTTGTGTGGCGGCCCCGAGGGCCCCATTCGCGGCGAGCCCGCCGGAGTTGACACGGATGAAGTTGATGTCCGCCGCCGCCGCCGCCGCATCCCGCGCGCCTTTGTTGTTGTTCGCCTCGGCCCGAATCAGGATCAACTCCTCATTGCGGATGATCGGGATCGGCGACGCGGGGTCCGGGTAGCGGATCCACGACAGGTCCGAACAGCGGGCCGGAGCCAACGGATCACACAGATTGGCGCCGCGACTCGCCACCTTGGCCGTGTACCGAGCGTCGCTCCCGCCGTTGACCACCAGGCTATCGCGCAGTGACCGGTGCGCCACGTTTACGGCGGACGACACCTGCTGCGACAGCCCGTTGGTGACGTCGCCCGAGTTGGCGCTGAAATCGAAATACGCGCCGAGGTCGAGCGAGGCCGTCGAGTCCACGAACGATTCGCCCAGCGCCGTGAGCGCGTCGTCGTAGCAGGTGAGACACGTGAACGTGCTGGCGCGATACAAGTCCGTGCGCGCCAGCAGGGCACGGTTCACCTTCAGAAACCCGGCGGGCGTGCTGAAGCCCGTGAAGCCGGGCGGGAGCGTGAACGAAAACGCGCCCCCCGCGGCCAGGAGGTGGGTCTTGGCGGAATCGAGCAGACTCACCACGTGGTCCCACGCCGCCGCGTTGGTCACGAACGGAGCGGGAGGATCGCTGAGCGGCCGGTTGACGTCGATCGGAATCGAGTCCTCGGTATGCGCGAACAGCACCATCATGTACGCATACGCCTGGATCGTCTGTGTGAAGCCGCGCACGCCTTCCTTTTGCGCGTCGGTGAGCTGCGCGGTGCCGACGACGTTCAACACGTTGTATCCGCTACGGATCGCAGCATACTCGGCCTGCCATTGTCCGCCGCCGAAGGCGCCGTTCGAGGGATCGAGCTTCGTCCCGGTGATCAACTCCGTTATGAAGCGCGGATCCGCGACGTCGATGCGATACCCCTCGCGACCGAAGATGCCTGCCTTGAGGATCCAACTGGGTACATCCGCCCGCGCCGCCATCAGCACCCCTTCCATCGCGGCCGCGACCCGCGCAGCGGAGGCGTTATTGCCGATCTCGGTCGGCGCGTTCGGGTTCGTAATGTCGAAATTGCAGGCGCCCACAACGAGCGCGCCGCCGAGGCACAAGGCCGTAATAGCTCGAGAGTTCGGTCGCATGGTCAGAACCCCAAATCGATCGAGAAGAAGAAGCTGCGGCTGGCCGGGAACGGAGCGACGTCGATGTTCCGGGTAATCGCCTGGTTACCGAAGTTCGACACCTCCGGATCCATGCCCAGGTACTTGGTGATCCGAATCAGGTTTCGACCGCTCAGGTTGAGCTTGGCGTACCGGACCCCGCCAAACAGATGACCCACCACCGACCGAGGCAACTCGTAGGTAACCGAAACCTCGCGTAGTTTCAGGTACGACCCGTCCTGAACGAAGACCTTCGTATGGCCACTCCCCCAATCCGCGATGCGCTGGTTGCCGGTAGGAACCTGGTCAGGGGAGTTGTTCCCGGCGTCGTACAGGAACGTCGTCAGGTTGATGATGTCGCCCCCCTTCTTCCAATCCCACAGGAAGCCGAGGTTCCACTGCTTCCAGGTGAAATCGTTGGACAACGCCAGCTGGAAGTCGGGCTCCGAATTGCCGACAACGCCTTCGGTCCCGACGATCTGGGTCGTGGACTTCCCCTGCTCGATGCGGAACGCGCCCAGCGACAGGCCGAAGCCGCCGATGTTGAACGCCGGAACGGGCAGCTCGACGACCGTACTCCGGTTGCGAGAGAAAGTGGTGCGGACGATCCAGTTGAGGTCCGGGCGGCGCAGCGGGGAGAACGACAAAGACACTTCCTGCCCCAGGTTGCGCAGCCTGCCGCCGTTGAAAATGCGGTTGGTCCGGCCCGTCGAGGGCGCCACGCGCGCCACCAGTAGCAAGTCGGTGATCGTCTTGTTGTAGTAGGTGAACGAGATCGTCGCGAACTCGTTGCCGAGCGTCGCGTCGAAGCCCCCTTCGATCTCCGTCTGGCGTTCCGGCTTGATGTCGGACGCACCGGCGTTCGCGCCAGCCAGCGTGCCGAACTGACCACCGATCACCCCGGTCCCTTCCGTCGTGAACTTCTGGCCGAACAGCGGTGGGTTACCGGTCTGGCCGAACGCGCCGCGGATCTTCAGCTCGTCCACCCCCGAAACCGGGGTGAGGAACCGATAGGAGGCGGAGGCCTTCGGGAAGAAATAGAACTTGTGTGTGTCACCGTTCACGCTGGAACGATCCGCGCGGAAACCGACCGTGAGGAACAGTCGCTGGTCGAGCGCCAGGACCTCCTCCTGAGCGTAGACCCCGATCCCGCGGACCGGCACCTGGTTCTGGTTGAGGACGATGTTCGTCGCCTGGTTGACGTTTTCCTGCCCGGCGAGGATCGTCCGGCCCACTGCGTTGGTGACGTTGACGTGCTGGTCCTGGAACTGGAACCCCGCCGACGTCGTCGCGGAGTAGCGCCCCGAGGTCGGCGTAAAGTTGTAGATCGCACTCCCCACCAGGTTCAGCCGCTGGTCCGAGGCTTTCCCCAGCACTACCGTGCCGGCCTGCCCGTCGGCCGGCTCGTACTGCAATGTGGGCGGCGACAGGATGTCGTTCTGTTGCTCGAAGTAATCGAGGCCACCGGAGACGTTGAACTCGATGTGGTGCGGGCCGGACGTCAACGCGTCGATCCGCAGCTTGGATGTGCCCAGCACACGCCACACATCCTCGGCGTTCTTGAGAAACGCGAAGGTCTCCAGCGGGTTGCTGGGGGAGAACGGGTTCGCCGGGTACACCCCATTCACCGGCTGCAGGTTGAAGAAGCTCGGCGTGAAGGGCAACACGAGATACGTGCTGGTGCCCGTATTGTCGTTGTTCGAGATGCCGCGGTTGGCCAGGCTGTGGATCAGCTGGGTGCTCACCGACAGGTGGAACCGGCTCCCTAGCAGCTGATCGATGTTGGCCCGCAACGACTGCTTATCGTAGCCGGTGTTCGGCGCGATACCGCCATCGCGCTTCACCAGGCCCGAGAGGAAGTAGCTCGTCTGGTCCGTGCCGCCGCTCACACTGCCATCGGTCTCGAACGACAGGTTGTGCCCGCCGTACAACTCCTGCTCGAAATCGTAGAACGGGCAGCCACCCGTGCACAGCTGACCCACGAGCGCGCTGTCGGAATGGAAGGCGGTGACCGCATCCGCGGAATCGGTGAACCGGCGCTGGCCGAGCTTGTTGGCCAGGCGGAACTGCCCGAAGCGCTGGGTCAAGGTGAATCGTGGGGCGCCGGTCTGGCCGCGTTTCGTCGTGATGATGATCACGCCGTTGGCCGCCTCCGACCCGTAGATCGCGGCCGCCGAAGCGCCCTTCAAGACTTCGACGTTCGCGATGTCGGCCGGATTCAGATCGGCGAGGCGGTTGACGGCGTTGTCCTGGCTCGAGGCGTTGCCGCCACCCGAGGCCGCGGTGATCGCGTTCATGTTGCTGGCGATCGCGTCGTTCGAGATCACTAGCCCGTCGACCACGATCAGCGGGTTGACGCTGCCATTGATGGTGGAGACGCCTCGCAAGGTGATCTGAGCGCCGCCCCCAGGCGCGCCGGAGTTCGTTTGCACCAGGGCGCCGGGGATCTTTCCCTGCAGGGAGCCTTCGACAGTCCCGGTGGGCGCCCGGGTCAGCACCTCGGGTGCGATCGTCGCGACCGCGTTGGCCAAGTTCTGTTGGGCCACGGCGGTCGCTTGCCCCGTGACCACCACGGCTTCGAGGTTGAAGACGTCCTGGTCGAGGGAAACGTCCGCCCGCTCCTGGCCCTCCGTCACCGCCACCTGGCGGCGCTTGAATCCAACGGCGCGGACCAGGAACCGCACCGGACCCGCCGGCGCGGCCAACGAGTATTCGCCGCGATCGTTCGTCACCGCGACGATAACCGTTCCCACCACCGATACGTTGGCCCGCCCGATCCCTTGCCCGGTTTGCGAACTCGTGACCCGGCCGGCGACGACGCGCGTTTGCGCTCGCGCCGTCCCCGCTCCGAACGCCATGGCGAGAATCACCAGGCTCCCAGACAACACACGTTTGCCCACGGTCCCTCCTTGTTGCGTGTGAACCACACAACCACAAATACCGAGGGGTCTATTGTGCTTGCCAATCGGGAGACCCGCAAGCAGGGGCGTCATGCCCAGGAAATGCGGTAACGACAGGCCTTTCCCCCCCGCGCGCGGCACTCCTCCTCGACAATCTCGATCCCCGTCGCCCCGCACATCTCGAGCGCCTTGCGATACCATCCGACCACGGTGAGGCAATCGGGAGCGGAAAACGTCTCCGCATCATGCGTGGTGAGCACCGCCTCCTTCGGCCCAGTCTGGGCGTAGTCTCGGCGTCCCGTGTCGTAGTACAGCTTGTAGATCTGCGGCGCCTTGGCGAGGAACGCCCCCGGGTCCCCTGGAGACAGGAACGCCTTGTGCACGGTCCCGAGGTTCGTTTCCGCCGACGCGGCGCCCAGGCGCTCGAAGAACTGCGGCTTGCCGTGCCCCAGCACCTGCACGATGGCGTCATCGAGCCGCCGGCTCAGGTCGAACGGGCACCACTGAATCGCTACCAGGTTGCGCAACGCCGCCCGATCCGTGGTCGAGAGCGTCGCGAGCACGCGTTCCACACCATCCTTCCCACCGTGCTGTTCCACGAAGGCAAGGCGAGACTTGAGCACCGATCCCTTTACCTGTTGCATCGGACGACCCTCCGAGCGGTTTACCTTACTACATCCTTCGCCCGTGAGCTATCCAGATGCGTCCCGTTCGTACGCGCTCGCTCGTCGCCGTCCTGCTTGCCCTGCCATTCGCCTTGCCCGCCCAACAGAAGGCAGGGTTCGCCTCGTTGCAGGAGGCGTTGCGCGCGGGAAGCGCGCTCTCCGGCGGATTCGGGCCCCGCAACGTCAACTGGATCGACGGCGGCCGCCGCTACTCGTTCATTGCCCGCACCGACTCGGGCGGGGAAGAGATCCGCGTCTACGATCCGGCCGCCGGCACCGACAGCCTGCTGTTCCGGGCCCAGGGACTCGTCTTTCCCGGGACGACCGACGCGTTCGCCTACGAGTCGTTTCAGTGGGCGCGGGACTCGAAGCACCTCGTCTTCCAGACGCACTTCCAGCCGCTGTACCGGCGTTCCGGCACGTCGGACTACTACGTGTACGCCCTCGCCGACCGATCCATGACGTTGGGGGCCCGCGGGGCCCGCACGGCCGAGCTGTCGCCCGACGGGGCGATGATGGGGTACGAGCGCGACGGCAACATGTTCATGTACGACCTCGCGGCCGCGAAGGAAACTCGGCTCACGAGCGACGCGACGCCCACGGCCTACAACGGGCATTTCGATTGGGTGTACGAGGAGGAGTTCGGCCTCGCGCAGGCCTGGACCTGGTCGCCGGACAGCCGTCACATCGCCTTCTGGCAAATCGATGAGAGCGCCGAGCCCGCGATTCAGTTCTCGGACTTCGCCGGCGCACATCCAGAATGGACCAGCATCCGCATTCCCCAGCCCGGGGACTCGAACCCGCGGGTCAAGATCGGCGTGGTCGACGTCCACTCGGGCCGTCGCGTGTGGCTCGATCCGGGGGAGACCGGGGAGTACTACGTACCGCGCATCTACTGGACGAGCCGCGCCGACACCCTCGCCGTGCTCACGCTGAACCGGCCACAGAACCTCCTCAAGCTCTACTTCTTCGACGTCGCGACCGGCGGCCACCGTCTCGTCTTCACGCAGCAATCGGACACCTGGCTCGACGTCTATGATTTCTACGCCGGCGTCAACGATCTGATGAGCTTCCCGACCGGGAGACCTGAGTTTCTCTGGGTCTCCGACCGCGACGGCTGGCAACACATCTACCGCTACGACTATGCCGGGAAGCTGCTCAACCAGGTGACGCGCGGTCGCTGGAGCGTTACGCGCATCGAAGGGACCGATGCCCAGCGCGGCACGATCTACTACACATCCACCGAGGCGTCACCGCTCGAGCGGCAGCTCTATGCGATCGGCTTCGACGGCAAGGGCGCGCGGCGGCTCACGACGACGGCGGGGACCCACCAGATCGACATGTCGCCCGACACGCGGTTCTACATCGACCGCTGGTCGGCGGTCGGACAGCCACGACAGATCGAGCTGTGGGCGACGGGCGGCACGATGCTCAAGAAGCTCGAGGACAACGCGCGCGTCACCCAGTGGCTCGGGACGCACGCCTACTCGGCGCCCGAGCTCATCAGGTTCACCGCCAGTGACTCGGCGCGCATCGACGCGTCAGTGGTCAAACCGTGGCCGTTCGATTCCACGCGCCGCTATCCGATGGTGTTCGCCATCTACGGCGGGCCCGGCTCGCAGCAGGTGTACAACTCGTTCAGCGCGAGCGGGTTTTCCCAGTGGCTCGCGCAGCAGGGCTACATCGTGGTGGGCGTGAACAACCGCGGCACGAACAACTACGGCAGTGCGTTCATGAAGACCGCGTACAAGCGACTCGGGTACTGGGAGGCCCACGATTTCGCCGAGACGGCGCGCTATCTCGCCACCAAGAGCTGGGCCGACGGATCGCGCGTCGCCGTCATCGGCACGAGCTACGGCGGGTACAGTGCGGTCTACACGATGGAGATGTACCCGGACCTCTTTACCGTGGGCGTCGCCAACTCTCCCGTCACCGACTGGCGGCTGTACGACACCATCTACACTGAGCGCTACATGGGGCTCCTGGGCGACAACACCGCGGGCTACGACTC
>JBGPIW010000083.1:0-8161 GCA_041485045.1 Gemmatimonadota bacterium
AAAAGTCTCTGTAGCTTTGAATGCATGACCGTCCAAGCCATCACGTGGGCTCCTTCGGGCGCCGTGCGCATCGTCGATCAGAGCATGTTGCCGGAGGCGCTGGTGCATCGGGACGTGGAAAGCGTCGAGGCGATGGCCGATGCGATCCGGTCGCTGCAGGTACGCGGGGCGCCGTTGATCGGCATCGCCGCCGCGATGGGGCTGGTGGCCGGGCTGCGCGAGCAGCGCGGCGCCACGCGCGAAGCATTCCTCGACCAGGTGGACGGCGCCGCCGCGTGTCTGGGAGCGACGCGTCCCACGGCGGTAAACCTGCGGTGGGCGCTCGATCGAATGACGGCTATCGCTCGGGCGACGCCCGGCGATGCGGCCGCGGTCTGGGAGCGGTTGCACGCCGAAGCGGGGGCGATCTGGGAAGAGGACCGGGCGATGTGCCGTCGCATCGGCGCGGCGGGGCTGACCCTCCTGCCCGATGGCACGAACGTGCTGACGCACTGCAACGCCGGCGCCCTGGCGACCGGGGGGATCGGTACCGCGCTCGCCCCGGTGTATCTCGCCCGCGAAGCGAACCGGCGCGTGCACGTCTTCGTGGATGAAACCCGGCCGGTGCTGCAGGGAGCGCGGCTCACGGCGTGGGAGCTCACCCACGCGGGAGTGCCGTGCACGCTCATCACCGACAGCATGGCGGCGACCCTGATGCGTGCGGCACGGGTGGACCTGGTCCTGGTCGGCGCCGATCGCATCGCGCGCAACGGGGACTTCGCCAACAAGATCGGAACCTATCCCCTGGCGGTGTTGGCGCGGCATCACGGGGTCCCGTTCTATTGCTGCGCGCCCTCGTCCACGATCGACCCTGCCGTCCCCGACGGCGACGCGATTCCCATCGAGGAGCGCTCCGCCGACGAGGTGACCACGATCGCCGGGCGGTCCGTCGCCCCGGCGGGGGTTGCGGTGTTCAATCCGGCCTTCGACGTGACGCCCGCCCGGTATGTGACCGGCTACGTCACCGACCGCGGGCTCGTCCAGCCGCCGTTCGAGCCGTGAAAGCCGTCCGTCTTCATATAGGCTTCATGGAGGCTTACCATACTTAAGTCCCGGGCCAGACTGGACCTGGAGCATCCAACCCGAAAGGCGGTATAATCAGGCCATGAACGCCGGTATGAAGTTCGCCATTGGGGCGGTGCTGATTGTGGGCTCGGTGGGCTATCTCATGGCCTCCGGGATCAAGGAGACGGGCCAGTACTTCCTCACGCCGAGCGAGCTGTCGCAGAAGCTCGCGACCGACCCCTCGTTTTACGACGTTGGGATGAAGGTGGGAGCGAACGTCGTGCCCGGGAGCGTCACTCGGGACGTGGCCGCCCAAACGATCGCCTTTCGGATCAGCGACGGCAGCGCGACGTACCCGGTGATCTATCACGGGCTGACGCCCGACACCTTCAACGACAGCGTCGAGGTGGTAGTCGAAGGCCGGTTGCAGCGCGACGGCGTGATTCACGCGACCGACGTGCTGGCCAAGTGCGGCTCACGCTACGAAGCGGTCCCGAAGGCCTAAATGACGCTGCTCGGCAGTCTCGCGCTCTGGGTGGCGTTTCTCCTGGGCGCTTGGGGCGCCATCACCGGCTTCCTCGGGGGGATGCGGGAACGGAGCGACCTGGTCGCGAGCTCCCGCCACGCGGTGTTCGCCATGTGCGGGGCGCTGCTCGTCGCCGTCTTCTCGCTCGAAGTGGCGCTGTTCCGACACGACTTCAACGTCGAGTACGTCGCCGCCTATACGAGCCGCAATCTGCCGACCTTTTACATCTGGTCGGGCCTCTACGCCGGGCAGAAGGGCAGCCTGCTCTTCTGGGCGACGGTCCTGTCGATCCTCGGCGCCCTGGTGCAATGGCTCACGGCACCACGACACCGCGTGTACCTCCCCTTCGTGGGGGCGATCACCTGTCTCGTCGGCGCGTTCTTCATCAGCGTGATGCTGTTCGGGCACGCCAGCCCGTTCGAGCGGCTGGCCTACACGCCGGTCGACGGTCGCGGCTTGAATCCGCAGCTGCAGAATCCCGGCATGGTGTTCCATCCCCCCATGCTCTACCTCGGCTACATCTCGATCACCATCCCGTTCGCCTTCGCCATGGCGGCGCTGCTCTCCAAGCGGCTCGATACCGATTGGCTGGTGGCGATCCGGAAGTGGACGCTGCTGTCGTGGTTGTTCCTGTCCGTCGGGATCTGCCTCGGCATGTGGTGGGCTTACGTCGAGCTCGGCTGGGGCGGCTACTGGGCCTGGGATCCGGTGGAGAACGCCTCCTTCCTGCCGTGGCTCACGATGACCGCGTTTCTCCACTCGGTCATGATTCAGGAAAAGCGCGGCATGCTGAAGAAATGGAACCTGGGGCTCATCATCGGCTCCTGGTTGCTGTCGATCTTCGGAACGTTCATCACCCGCTCCGGCGTGATCGCATCGGTGCACTCGTTCACGCAGTCGAGCGTCGGCTATTTCTTCGGCGCGTTTCTGGTGGTGTCGGCGGTCGCGAGCTTCTGGATCTACGCCCGGCGACTGCCGCTGCTCCAGGCGGAGTCGACGCTCGAGTCGCTGGTGAGCCGCGAGGCGTCTTTCCTCTTCAATAATCTGCTGCTCGTGGGGGTCGCGTTTTCGGTGCTGTGGGGAACGCTGTTCCCCATCATTTCCGAAGCGGTCACGGGCACGAAGATCACGGTCAAGGCACCCTTCTTCAATCAGGTCAATATCCCGCTCGGACTCGCGCTCCTGGCGTTCACCGGCATCGGGCCGCTGATCGCGTGGCGCCGCTCCTCGCTCCCCAACCTGCGGCGGCAATTCGCCGTGCCGGCGGCGGGGGGCGTGCTGGGCCTGCTGATCGTCCTGGTCGGCGGGATGAGGGACTTCTACCCCCTCGTGGCCATCATGCTGGGGAGCTTCGTCTTCGTCACCATCGTGCAGGAGTTCGTGCGCGGCGTCGTCGCGCGCCACCGCCAGTACCAGGAAATGTGGCTGCTGGCCCTCGGCCGCCTCGTTTCCCGGAACCGCAGACGGTACGGCGGCTACATCGTGCACGTGGGCATCGTGATCCTGTTCATCGCCTTCGCCGGGATGGCCTTCAAGACGGAGACGGAAGCGTCGTTGCGGCCGGGCGAGTCGGTCAGCCTGCGCAGCCCCTACGGCTGGACCTACACGTTCACGCACCTCGGCATCTCGCAATACGATGCCCTGAACCGGCAGGTGACCGCCGCCACCGTCGAGGTGGCGCGGAATGGAAAGCGGATCGGCCTCCTCACGACCGAAAAGCGGCAGCATGTCGATGCGGAAGGGAACCCCACGTTCCAGCCGTCGACCGAGGTCGGGATCAGGAGCGATCTGCGCGAGGATCTCTACATCGTGCTCGCGGGCGTCGTGAACGGGACTGAGCAGGCCGTGTACCGCTTCACCATCAATCCGCTGGTCTGGTGGGTGTGGTATGGCGGCATGATCGTCGCCCTGGGCGGGCTCATCGTCATGTGGCCGGGCGGTGGGGCGATCGCCGTGCGTCGGGCACAGGCGGGCTACGCGGTGAAACTGGTGGCGAAGCATGGCGGCTGATTCCGTGACCGACGGCACCCGGCGGGAGTTCTTCGCCAGCGGGTTCGCCGCGCTGGTGGCCCTCGTGCCGACCCGGGGCGTGCTCCGACAGGTTCAGGATACCCAGCCGACCGCCGGTCCTTCGGGGCGGCTCTGGGATCCGAACCGCGCCGGCCCCGGGTTGCAGCCCGTCACGGCCGAGGACAACGATGCGGCCATTCAGGCGATCGAGAAGCGGCTCAAGTGCACCTGCGGCTGTGGTCTCGACGTCTATACCTGTCGCACCACGGATTTCACGTGCCCGCAGAGCCCGAAGATGCATCGGCACGTCATCGACCTCACGCAGGCGGGATTGTCGGGTGAGGCGATCGTGGCCCGGTTCGTCAGCGAGCACGGACTCGAGATCCTGATGGCCCCGCCCAAGCGCGGGTTCAACCTGGCGGGCTACTTCACGCCGGCAGTGACCATCCTCGCCGCGGGCGCGATCCTCCTCGTGGTGATGCGTCGCTGGGTGCGGCGCACTTCGCAGACGCCGAGCGCCACCGGGTCGACCGGCGACACCGGAGCGAGTCCCGCCGAGCTCGATCGCCTGCGCGAAGCGCTGCAACACACCGAGGCGTGAGCCCGGTACTCGAGCTGGTCCTCGGTGTCCTCCTCGCGGGCGGGGGTGTCGCGTTCGTCCTCCGGCCGATACTCGCCCCGAGGCCTTCCGACAGCGCGGTGCCCGGAGCATCGCAGGCGGCGTTGGATCCGGAAGACGACCTGTCAACCCGTGCAGTCGCCCTGCGGGCGCTCAAGGAAATCGAGTTTGACCGTGCCACCGGGAAACTGGCCGATGCGGACTACGATGCGCTGAAGCAGCGCTACACGGCGGAGGCGCTGGAAGCGCTGCGGGAGGATGTCCCGCAGCCTTCCCCAGGTCCTGCGCCACGCGTCCCGGTGCCCGGGCGAACCTGCCCCACGCACGGCTCCCGGCCGGAGTCCGACGCGGACTTTTGCTCCGAGTGCGGGCGGCGCCTCGCCTCGGCCGCCGGCTACTGCCCGCGCTGCGGGACATCGCTCGAGCCCGACGCGCTTTTCTGCGCGCGCTGCGGAGGCCGGGTCGCGGCCTAGGGGCGGGGCCCCGCGTTCGCCATCATCTGCTGCAGGTATCCGATCGCCGCGGCGCTGGCGCTAGCGAAGTGCGCGCCGAGGGCGCGGGCCTGAGCGACATCCCCGGCGCGTGCCGCCACCTCCAGTTGTTGCAGCACGGACGCGAGGTCCTTCGCCCCGATCGTCGCCGAGGCCGACTTGAAGGCGTGGGCGGCGCGATCGATGTCGGGCGCGGAGCCCGCATCGAGTGCGCGCGTGACGGCGGTGACGCGCTCGCCGGCGGTCGCCAGAAAGGTGTCGAGGATCGAGTCCACAGCGGCCTCGGCTCCGGCCGCGCGCATGTCCTGTCGGAATGCTGCGACGTCCACCGGCGGGGCCACGGTCTCTGTCGGTGCGGGCGGCGGAGCGAGGACGCCGCCGTCATCGCCACGGCCCTCCACGATGGCGAACAGATCGTGGGCCTTGAACGGCTTGGTGAGGTACCCGGTCATCCCGTGGGACAGGCACCGCTCCCGCTCGCCGGAGAGCGCATGGGCGGTGAGGGCGATGATCGGGAGCCCACGGCCCGAGTCGGTCATCCGGATCGCCTGGGTGGCCTCGAGCCCGTCCATTTCCGGCATCTGGATGTCCATCAGCACGATGTCGTAGGGGTTGTGAGAGGCGGCTTGGACGGCGGCGCGTCCATCGGCCACCACGTCCACCAGGTGGCCGCGCTTGCGCAGCATGGTCGCCGCGACCTCCTGGTTCACCGGGTTGTCCTCCGCCAGGAGAATCCGTAACCGCTTCCGCGACTCCGCGATCGTGTGCTTGGTGACGATGTCGGACGGCTGCGTGGGCCCTGCCTTCGGCGTTCCCAGGACCGCGCTCACGGCTTCCAGGAGATCGCTGCGCGACGCCGGCTTGGAGAGGTAGCCGCGGATGCCGAGCTCGCGGCATCGCTGCCCGTCGCCGCGCTGGCCCGCCGAGGTCAGCAGTAGCAAACGTGTGCGGGCGAGTCCAGCGTCCTGCTGCACCGCCCGGGCGACGCCAAACCCGTCGAGCTCCGGCATCTGGGCGTCCAGCACCACGAGATCGTAGGGAGCCCCCTCGTCTCGGGCGCGCCGAATCGCGCCGAGCCCCACGGCCCCGTCGATCGCCTCTTCGATCCGTAGCCCGGCGGCCCGCAGCACGTCTCCGACGATGCGCCGGTTCGTGGCGTTGTCGTCCACGATCAGCGCTTTCTTCCCTACCAGGTGCACGGCGACCGGCACATCGGCGCCGTCGGACGGTGGTGCGACGACCTCCAGCGGGAGCGTGAAATGGAACTCGGATCCCTGGCCCACCTCGCTGCTCACGGCCAGCTCGCCGCCCATGAGCCCCACGAGCCGGCGCGAGATCGCGAGCCCCAGCCCCGTGCCGCCGTACTTGCGGGTTGTAGATGTGTCGGCCTGGCCGAACTCCTCGAAAATCGCCGCGCGCTGATCGGCCGGGATCCCGATGCCGGTATCCCGGACGGCGAACCGGATCTGCACGCGATCCGCGACCTCGCCGGCTGGCGTGATCGACACCACGACCTCACCCCGCGGCGTGAACTTGATGGCGTTCCCGATGAGGTTCGTGAGTACCTGCCGCAGGCGGGTCGGGTCGCCGCGGACGAACGCTGGCGAGTCCGGGGCGATGTCGGCCAGCAGCTCGAGCCGCCGTTCGCGGGCGCGCACGGCCAGCAGCGCGATCGTGGACTCCAGGACGTGCGGCAGCTCGAACGGGATCGATTCGAGCTGCAGGTGCTCCGCCTCGATTTTGGAAAAGTCCAGAATGTCGTTGATGAGGGCGAGCAGCGTTTCCCCCGAGGTCTGCACCAGTCCCAGGGAGTGCCGCTGCTCGGGCGCGAGATCGGTGTCGAGCATCAGCTCGGTGAGGCCGAGGATGGCGTTCAACGGCGTGCGGATTTCGTGGCTCATGTTCGCCAGAAAGGAGCTGCGCGTCTGGGCCAGGCGTTCGGCGGCATCGCGCGCTTCGCGCATCGCCTGGTCGGCCGCGGCCCGAGCCGCTTCGGCGCGCCGCTGCTCGGTGACGTCCTCGTACAGCACGAAGAGATCCCCTTCGGCTTCTCCCACCACGGCCGCGGACACCCGGACCGGCACGAGATGTCCGTCCCGGTGGCGCCGCTCGACGTCCGCCACCACCGTTTCGCCGCTCGTCGCGCGGGATTCGAGTAGCTCCGCCGTCGCCCGGTCCGTCGCCGGCACGATCAGGTCGTTGAGGTCGTGTCCCACCGCTTCGGCGGCCGTAAACCCGAAGAGAGACTCGAAGGCCGCGTTCACGCCCAGGATCTGCTTCTCGGCGCTGATGATCGCGATCGCGATCGGCGCTCCTGAGAGCAGCGCGTCGAGATAGCCGCGGTCGCGCACCGCGCGGCGTTCGCTCCCCAGCGCCTGGGCCGATTGCCGCAGATGATCGGTCAGCATCTGGTTGGAGCGGCGATGAAACACCACCATCGCCGCGCCGAACAGCACGATCATGATGGTCGCGAGCACCCCGCCCTTGAAGTCGTCGCCCTGCAGCAGTCCCACGGGGAGCGGGGTGAGCAGGCCCACGACGAAGAACCGGAAGCTCCATTGATCGGCCGTCAGCGTCGCGATCGCCGCGGCGGCCATTCCTGCCACCACCATCAGCAGCAGACCGGACTCGAGCGGCGGCAGCGCGGGCAACAACGCCCCGGCGCCGATGCCCCAGGCCAGCCCGGCGACGGCGATCGCGGGTCGCGACCGTCGCAACGCCTGGCCGGGGTCCGTGGAGCGCGCCAGGAGGCGACGCCGGATCACGCCGCGGATGAGCGTGACGAGGGTGATCGCCGCCGCCCAGGCGGCCAGGCCGGCGGATGGCGCCTTCCCCCACAACAACCCGACCACCAGCGCGATGACGGCGAGGTTCGCCCATTCCGCTCGCCGTCCCTCGGCGAGGAGGCGTCGCGCCAGATCCCGCCCCACCTCCTCCGGAACCCCTGATTCCAGGGACCCCAGCGAGCCGGGGCGTGCCCCGAAGCGCGAGAGGCGCGGAGCGGGATCGGCCGGCTCGGGAGGCAGCCGGGAGGGGGTAGGAGTCACTCTCCCAATATGCGCGACACACCTGCGTGGTGACACCCATCACCAACGGCCGACTCCCTCAGCGTGCGGTTAACACCGCGTGGCGGGCGCCGTCTGCTGCGGTGCCAAGCTGATGGCCGCCTTCACTTCGAACAGGAGCCGCACGATGCGCACGTCCCACTTCGCCCTCGCGGGCATCACCGCCGTCGCTTTCATCGGCGCGGCGTGTAGCGATACCTCCACCGGTCTCACCCCTGATCAGACGCAGGTCCGGGCGGCGTACGACGGACTGTCGGGCTATACGGACGACGATTTCGGCGATACCGGCGCGATCGGCACCGCAGCCGTCGCTCCGGCGTTCGACAATCTTGGCGTACTGGATACCGCGATCGCCCCGCTGTTCTGGGGCCGCGACCGGGTCGTCCGGGGTGGGCCGCGTCCGGTA
>JBGPIW010000084.1:0-8150 GCA_041485045.1 Gemmatimonadota bacterium
CATTATTGTCGGCGCCACCATCCTGCGAAGCGAGACGTATGCCGACGCTCATCCCCAACCCGGCGGTCATCCAGTCTGCCGGGAACAAGCCCAAGCGCATCGAGGAGTTCGCGGGCCGCGTCAATTCCGGCCATGCGACCGTGAGCGTGGCCCGCATGGCGTCGCCGGAGGGCTGGCGCGAGCCGGGTCAGTGTCCGGCGTTCGAGGAAATCACGGTCGTGCTCGCCGGCGTGCTGCACGTGGAGCACGAGGGCGGCGCGATCGACGTCCGCGCCGGGCAGGCGATCGTCGCGCATCCCGGAGAATGGGTGCGGTACAGCACCCCCGAACGGGGCGGCGCCGAGTACGTGGCGGTCTGCCTGCCCGCGTTCTCGCCCGACTCGGTGCACCGCGACGCCTAGCGCGCTCCACCGGTTACGGCCTCCCCCCTACGGAGAACCTGTCGTATGCGAACCGCTGCACGTCTGACCCGCCTGGCGCTCGGCGGCATGGCCGCGCTGGTACTGGCCACGCCGCTCCACGGCCAGCAGCCCATCGCGGACGCCACCCGCACCCTGGAGAAGCGGGACGGGTTCTTTCCACTCTATTGGGACGCGGCCAAGGGCCGGCTCCTGCTCGAGATCCCCGCTGGCCGCCTGGACCGGGACTTCCTCTATTTGCCCTCGCTCGCCACCGGGTTGGGCGACGCGAGCACCGGGCTCGATCGGGGCACGATCGGCTCCGAACAGCTCGCCCGCTTCGAGCGGACGGGCCCAAAAGTGCTGCTGGTGCTGCAAAACCCGCGGTTTCGCGCCCGCACCGATAACGAGGCGCTGGCCCGCTCCGTCCTGGAGTCCTTCCCCCGCTCGTCCGTGGCGTCGTTCGACGTCCTCGCCGAAGAGACGGGACGGGTGCTCGTGGACGTAACCGCGTTCGTACTGGGTGACCTCACCGACGTGCGCGGCGCGCTGCGCGGGTCGAACCAGGGAGGATTCCAGGTCGACCGGGACCGCTGCACGATCTATCTGCCGCGCACCAAGGCGTTTCCCCGCAACACCGAGATCGAGGCGGCGCTCACGTTTGTCAGCGAGCAGCCGGGCCCGGCGGTGCAGTCCCACGCGCCGGATGCCCGCGCGCTCACGCTGCGCCAGCACCTCTCCCTCGTCGCACTGCCCGATTCGGCGTTCCGGCCGCGCCGCTTCGATCCGCGCATCGGCCTGTTTCCGGTGACGTTTTATGATTTCGCGCAACCGTTCGACCGCGACTACGTCGTGCGCTATGCGATCCGGCACCGCCTGGTGAAGCGGGACCCGACGGCGCTCGTGTCCGAGCCGGTGCAACCGATCGTGTACTATCTCGACGCAGCGATTCCCGAGCCGTACCGCTCGGCGTTCCGGCAGGGAGCGATGTGGTGGAACAACGTGTTCGAGGCCGCAGGCTTCCGCAACGCGTTCCGCGTGGAGGACATGCCGGCCGACATGGATCCGATGGACGCACGCTACAACGTGATCCAATGGGTCCATCGCACCGACCCGGACTACTCGATCGGCCCGGCGTTCGTAGACCCCCGCACCGGCGAAATCATCAAGGCCGCCGTGCGGATGGAGTCGCACCGCTCGGTGGTCGACTACGACCTGTTCGCCGGCGCCGCACCCGCGGTGGCCAGGGCGGAAGAGCAGGATCCACTCGACGCGGACGAGGGCCTGGGGGACTGGATCGCCGGCCTCGATCCGACCGTGAGCGCCGTGGAGTTCGCGATGGCCCGCCGGCGGCAGCACGCGGCACACGAAGTGGGACACACGCTCGGCCTCGCCCACAATTTCATTGCCGCCGCCGACGGCCGCACTTCGGTGATGGCCTACCCCGCACCGCTCATCACGCTCGCGCAGGGGCGCATCGACCTGTCCCAGGCTTACCGCGACGGTCCCGGCGTATACGATTCCCTGGCGATCCGCTGGGCCTACACCCAGTTCCCCACGGGGCAGGAGGATTCCGGCCTCTCCGCCATCGTCCGCGAAGGCATGGCGCACGGGCTCCGGTTCCTCACCAACCCGGACGAAGGCGACGACAATGCCTTTCCCGAGGGGACGACCTGGATCAACGGTCGCGACGCTGTGGAGGAGCTGGCCCGCGTGCAGGCGGTGCGGGACACCCTCGTCGCGCGATTCGACGAGCGGGCGATCCAGCCGGGCGAGCCGATGGCCCTGCTGCGGCGGCGCTTCGCCACGGTGTATCTCCACCACCGCTTCATTCTCGGAGCGGCGATCAAAGCGGTCGGCGGGATGGAATACCGCTACGGCCTACGCGGCGATTCGCTGCCGGTCACGCACGTCATTCCGGCCGCGCGTCAGCGCCGGGCGCTCGAGCTGCTGCTCGATGCGATCCAGCCGGCCGAGCTGTCGATCCCTGAGCCCGTACTGGCGGACCTGGCGCCGACGCCCTTCGGTTACGACGCCGACCAGCGTGGCTTCGATTCGCCTGCCGCGCCGGCGTTCGACCAGCTGGGCGCAGCCCGGACCCTCGCGACCCGGGTGATCGCCGGCCTGCTCTCGGCCGGCCGAACCGCGCGCATCGCCGCGCTCGCCGACCGCGACCCGTCCCTGCCCGTGCTCACGGAAGTGATCGGCCGGATGGTCGCCCGGACCTGGGGGGTGGCCGCCCCCGCCCGCCATGCTGCGGTACAACGCGTGGTGCAGCGCGTGCTCGTCAGCCAGCTGGTCCGCCTCGCCTCGGACGCCGACGCCGGACCGGAGGCGCGCGCCGCCGCCGAATGGGGTCTGCGGCGGATCAGCCGGATCATCGCGCGCACGCCGGCGACTGCGCTCGACGGGGAGACCCAGGCCCACCGGGATCTCGCCGCGGCCGACATCGAGCGATACCTGTCCCGTCGCGACCCGCCGACCGCGCGATCCACCGCACCACCGATGCCGCCCGGGACGCCGATCGGCGCCCCGCGGCCGTGACGCGCGGGCCCCGCTAGGGACGCGGCGCGGCGCCCAGCGCGGCCAGGCGTCGCCGCGCCCCGATGTTGGTCGAGTCTCTCGCCAGGGCGTCGCGGTAGCCGGCGATGGCCGCGGTCGTGTCGCCGCGCTGCAGCGACACCTCCGCCTCGAGGAACGGGATCTGGGTCGACGTCGGATAGAACTCGGCGTTCAGCTTGAGCAGTCCCAGCGCGTTGTCGAACCGCCCCGCCTGCGCTTCTGCGCGGGCGAGCTGATTCACGACCAGCTCTCCGAAATCGTAGGACCCGCTGCCGTAATAGCGCTCCCGCAACGCACGGTAGCGGCGCACCGTCGCGTCGAGCCCCGAATCGGCGAGGGTGAGTGCCAGCTCGTCGTCTAGCAGGCGGGGCCGGGTGACACCGCGGTGGCACGTGGCGCAGCGCACCACCACCACCGGCTTGGGCCGGTCGGGGACGTCGGCGAGATGCTCCTCGTTGATGTGCATCACCATATGCATCATGACGCGGGCGACCTTCTTGGGACGCTTGTCATCGGAGGCGAAGTTCACCGAGTCGAGTGGCTGGCCTTCCTTCCCCACGTGGCAGTACACGCAGCGCACACCGAGCGCCAGAGCAAATCCCCGCATGGTATCGATCAGGGCCCGCTGGGAGATGGTCTTCGGCAACACCTTGAGGTTCTTGAAGGAATCGGGGGGGAAGCGGCCCTGGGCGGAGGTGGTGGGTGCGGATCCCACGGTGGCGGCGGTTGCGAAGAGAAACACGGCTCGGAGCGGGGACATCGATCGCCTCACAGGGTTCAAGGTGTTCCGCTTCAATGATATCGCCCCTCCCTCCGGGCACCGACCGGCCACTGTGAGCAATCGGTCAGAAGCGCCGAATCGGCGGGGCGGACAACCCTTTCGACCCGTATGCTGTCTTACTCCTCGATACCACCCTCTCGGGGTCCACCGTGCTTACAACGTCCGTGCTGTTCGCCGCCATCGCAGCCAGTCAGACCGTCGCCGCGGGATCGACCCCGACGATGCCTCCTCCCGTCACGCAGGCGAGCGCCACGCGCGCGGTCCGACCGCCGGTACTGGATGGCCGGGACGACGATGAGGTCTGGCGCTTGGCTCAACCGATCACGGAGTTCCTGGAGTTCGACCCCGATGAGGGAAAGGCGGCGCGCTTCGCCACCGTCGCCAAGGTCGCGTACGACGATCACAATTTCTACGCATTCATCCGGGCGTACGATCCCGAGCCCCAGAAGATCCTCCGGATCCTGGCGCGGCGCGACGTCCGCCCGCCCACCGACCAGCTGAAGATCATGATCGATTCCTACCACGACCGCCGCTCCGGCTACGAGTTTGCGGTGAGCCCGGGCGGGGTGAAGCGCGACTACGCGATGTACAACGACGCCAACGAGGACGACGCCTGGGACGGCGTCTGGGACGTCGCGACCGCGGTGGACTCGCTCGGCTGGACGGCCGAGTTCCGGATTCCCCTCTCCCAGCTCCGCTACGCCAACGGGCCGACCCACACCTTCGGGTTCGCCGTGTGGCGCGACATCGAGCGGTTCAAGGAGCGGGTGAGCTGGCCCGTGTATCACCGCAATCAACCTGGCATCTCGTCGCAACTCGGCGAGGTCACGGGCATCGACGGAATTTCCTCGCCACGCCGCCTCGAGGCGGCGCCGTACGTTTCGACCAAGAATGTGTCGGTGCCGACCGCGACGGGGTTCGACCGCGACCAGCGCCTCACGGCCGGGGCGGACTTCAAGTACGGCGTCACTTCCAACTTGACCTTGGACGGCACCATCAACCCTGACTTCGGCCAGGTCGAGGCCGACCCCTCCGTCCTGAACCTCGGTGCGTTCGAAACGTTCTTCCAGGAGCGACGCCCATTCTTCATCGAGGGCGCGGGGCTCCTGAGCTTCAACGTCAACTGCAACGTAGTACGGGACTGCGGCAGCGAGAACCTCTTCTATTCGCGTCGCATCGGCCGGTCGCCGCAGCTGTCCGATCTCTATGGCGACGCGACCTCCCCGACAGCCTCGACCATCCTTGGCGCGGTGAAGCTCACGGGCCGCTCGCCGAATGGGCTGTCCCTGGGGGCACTCGATGCCGTCACCCAGCGGCAGGTCGGCGTCAACAATCTCACGATCGAGCCGGCGACCAATTACGCCGTCGTGCGGGCTACGCAGGACTTCCGCCGCGGCGAGACGGGGATCGGCGTGATCGCCACCGCCGTGAACCGCTCGCTCGCGGATTCGTCGCGGAGCCAGCTCCGCTCGAGCGCCCTGGTGAGCGGTGTGGACTTCCGCCACCGCTTCCTCCAGAGCCGGTACGAGCTGAACGCGTCGGTCACGGGCTCACGGGTCACGGGGTCACCCGCCGCGATCCTGGCCGCGCAGCAGACCGCGACGCATTTCTACCAGCGCCCCGACGGAGCATTACGCCTCGACAGTGCCGCAACGACGCTTACCGGTCACGCCGAGCAGGTGAAGGTCGGCAAGCTCGCGGGACTGATTCACTTCGAGACGAGCCTGCAGCGCGTTTCCCCGGGATACGAGATCAACGACCTTGGGTTCCTGAACCGCGCCGACTGGCAGGAGCAGGCGTCGTGGGCGTCGCTCAATTTCAACAAGCCCAACGCCGTGTTCAACCGCCTGTGGTGGAACTTCAACGAATGGAATGACTGGACCACGGCAGGGATGCCGTTGGAACATGCCGTAAACAGCAACTTTCACACGGAGCTGTCGAACCATTGGTGGGTCCACTTCGGCGGAACCGTGGGGCAGCTCGGCTCGACCTTTTGCGATCGCTGCGCGCGCGGCGGCCCGGCGGTCCGCCAGAGCTCCTATATCGCCCCGTGGGGCGGCATCCAGGGTGACGCGCGGCGCGTCGTGTCGCCTTCGCTCTGGTTCAACTACTGGCGCGGCGACGAGGGCCGCTCCACCTCGCTCAACCTCAACCCCGGTGTCGACCTGCGCGTGTCCTCACGGTGGACGGCCTCCGTCTCCTTGAGCGCCACCCGCAACGCCGACAACACGCAATGGACCGGCAATCCGACCGACACCGCGGGCATCACCCATTACACCTTTGCCCATCTCGAGCAGCGCACCATGAGTCTCAGTTGGCGGGTCAACTTCACGGCCAGCCCGAACCTCACGGTGCAGCTGTACGCCGCGCCCTTCGTCACCAAGGGCCGCTACTCGAACGTGCGCGAGCTCGCCAATCCGCGCGCCGCGGCGTACCTCGACCGCTTCCAGCCCTACGCCGACCCGTCGGTGGCCCAGGACTTCAACTTCAAGCAGTTCAATTCGAACCTGGTGCTGCGGTGGGAGTACCAGCCGGGCTCGACGATCTTCCTCGTATGGACCCAGGGGCGCCAGGACTTCGATCCGTCCTACGGCACCCGCTCGTTCCGGGGGGACTTCGACAACCTGTTCCACCAGCACCCGGACAACACGTTCCTGATCAAGGCGAGTCACTGGTTCAACTGGTAGGCGGCTCCCACAGCTCGAAGCGGTTGCCTTCGGGGTCGATCGCCCAGCCGAATTTGCCGAACTCCGACTCCTCGACGCGGTCGTCCACCGTGACGCCCTCGGCACGGAGCTGCGCGCGCACCGCGGCGAGGTCCTCCACGATGTAGTTCACCATGAAGGGCTTCGTCCCCGGATCGAAGTACGTCGAGTCCTCTTTGAACAGATTCCACACCGTGAACTCGGTGCGGTCCGGGGCATCGTAGCGGCGCCAGCGGAACTGGCTACCGCCCCAGTCTTCGAGCTGGATGCCCAGGTGCGCCTGATACCACGCGCCGAGCACCTTGGGGTCGCGCGCCTTGAAGAAGATCCCGCCGATACCGCTCACCCGTGCCATGCGCCGCTCCCCGTCGAGAAGGGGCGAATCTAACACCGTGCGGCGGCGGCGTGGCTGGTGCTCGCTCGCGCGGCGCCGCGACGCCGGCCCTAGGCGGCTCCGCCGTTCAGGCGGCGGCGCGCGGCGCGCAGCACGCGCTCCTGGACCTCCGCCACCGATCCTTCGAGCGACGCACCGGCCGCCTTGTGGTGCCCGCCGCCGTCGAACTCCTGGGCGAGGGCGGCTGAGTCCACGCTGCCCATCGAGCGGAACGACACCTTGATGCGCCCGTTGGCGATCTGGCGGAACAGCAGCGCCAGGCGGACCCCGGCGATCGACCGGGCGTGCTCCACCACCCCGTCCAGGTCGTCGGGCGTGACGTCGTGCCGCTCCAGCGCCCCGGCCGGCACCGTCACCCAGGCGAGACCCCGCTCCGGCTCCACCACCAGGGTCTGCAGCACTTCCGCCAGAAGTCGCACTCGGCCTTCCGGGGCGCTGGCGTAGATCGCCTCGTAGATGGACTCCGGCTCCACCCCGTGCTCCAGCAAAGCGGCGGCGACGCGCAGCGCGCGCGCGCTCGTGTTCGAAAAGCGGAACCCCCCGGTGTCGGTGAGGATCCCCACGTACAGCGCCCGAGCGGCGTCGGTCGACAGCGGCCACTCCAGCGCGGCGGCAAGATCGTAGACCAGCTCCGCCGTCGCCGTCGCCTCCGGCGCCACCAGGCGCGGGCCATCGGGCAGCGTGCCGGGACTCACGTGGTGATCGATGCAGGCGACCGGGGCCCGTCGTTCCTGGACCGCTTTCGCGAGGTCTCCCAGGCGGTCGAGATCAGAGATGTCGACCACGACCACAACGTCGGCCCGCGCGATCTCCCGCCCCGCGCGGTCGCTGGCGTCCGCTTCCGGCGGCACCAGAAACCCGAGCCGGTCCGGGATCCCGGTGGAATTGGCGATCACCGGATCCAGGCCCCGAGCGCGGAGCAGATGCCAGAGCGCGACTTCGCTCCCCACCCCGTCGCCGTCGGCGTTGACGTGCGTGGTGAGCGCGACGCGCTGCCCCGGCTTCAGGATCGCGGCGATCTGACGGGCGGCGGCCACTCTCTCCGGTGGAATAGAAATACCGTTGGAGGGCATGATGCAAGATAAGACAATACGTCGAGAGAAAGGCGTCGAGGCAAAAGGCGTCGAGAGGAAACGTACCCGACGGCTCACTTCTCGACGATTTCTCTCCTAGACGCCCTTATTTCTCAGTACCGAGTGCTTCCGGCTGTACCCGAAGTAGATCGCGAACCCGATGACCAGCCACACCACGAGCCGGATCCACGTGTCGGCGGGGAGAGTCAGCATCAGCCCGAAACAGCAGAGCATCCC
>JBGPIW010000085.1:0-8133 GCA_041485045.1 Gemmatimonadota bacterium
CCTGTTGCTGGCGACGGCGCTCGCCACGTGCACCAACGATCACCCTACCGGCCCGGGCGCGGGCGGCCGCGGCTACCTGTCGCTCCGCCCCGTGCTCGCCGCGCCGGTGGACGTGGCCGCGTTCGGTCTCACCATCGACAGCCTGCGCGTCGCGGCGATCCGTCCTATCGCCGACACCGTCGTGGATACGATGGTCTTCTTCGATCCCAACGCCGCCAGCCTGTCGCTCTCGCTGCCGGTGCAGCTCAAGTCGCCGTCGGAAACGTTCATCCTGCTGCTGGAGCTCCGCGCTGGCAGCCTGGTGTTGTTCAGCGGCGTCGACACGGTCCAGGTCTCCACCGGGGCCCCCGACACCTCGTCCGCCGCTACGGTGACGCTGAAGTATTCCGGTCCCGGGTCCGGGATCACCCACCTCAGCATCGCGCCGGCGGATTCGGTCGTCACCCTCGGTCAGACGAAGCAGTTCCGCGTGTCTGCCGACGCCGACGGCGTGCCGGTCGATTCGTTCTATCTGA
This sequence comes from Gemmatimonadota bacterium, assembly GCA_041485045.1. Lineage (GTDB taxonomy): Bacteria > Gemmatimonadota > Gemmatimonadetes > Gemmatimonadales > GWC2-71-9 > DASTHG01. The sequence continues at coordinate 516 of JBGPIW010000085.1, forward strand.
GCTGGTCCACCAGCGACACGGCGACCGCTCCGATCAACGCCCTCGGCGTGCTGCGCGCCCCCAACGCGCGCGGTGCCGTGTTCGTCCGCGCGGCCACACCGAACGGCGTGAAGGATTCGACGCGCGTCACGTTCATCCCGGTGCCGAACGCGATCGCCATCGTGACCGGTGGCGGCCAGTCGGGCGTGGTCGCGACGCGACTCACGCTCCCGTTGCGGGTCAAGGTGACGGCGACGGATCTCCTGGGCATCAAAGGCGTCCCCGTGCGGTTCCAGGCCCCCGCCACCGGCAGCGTGCGCGATTCGGTCGTGCTCACCGACAGCACCGGAGTCGCCGAGGACAGCGTCACGCTGGGGACCACGACGGGGCTGCAGAACTTCCAGGCCACCGTGACGGGACTCACGCCCCTGGCCATCCCGGCGACCGGAACGCCCGGGCCGATCGCGCCGGCGCTGTCGGTCGTCACCGTCTCCGCGGGAACGGTAGGGTCGGGAGCGAGCGTCACGCTGCGGCTGCAGACGAAGGACGGCTTCGGCAACAATCTGACGAGCGGCGGTGCGACGGTCGTCTTTACCGATTCGGGCGGAACGAGCACCGGCGCGATCGGGACGGCGATCGACAACGACGACGGCACCTACCAGGCCCCGTTTCAAGGCATCGTCGCGGGCACGCCCACCAGCATCAAGGCGACCGTCAACGGCAGCGCCGTTACGACCGCGCGGCCGACGGTCGCGGTGACCGCCGGGACCATCTCGCTCCTCACTTCGGTCGTGAGCACCTCGAGCGGCACCGTGTCGTCGGGCTCGACGGCCACGCTCACGCTGCAGGCGAAGGATTCGGTGGGGAATCTGTTGACGGCGGGCGGCAGCACGGTCCTGTTCACGAAGACCGGCGGGACGAGCACCGGGACGATCGGCGCCACGACCGATCACGCCAACGGCACCTATACGGCGATCTTCAGCGCCGATTCCGCCGGTACGGCGACGACGATCGGCGCCACGATCGGCGGGGTGCCGGCGGCGTCGACCACCACGATCACGGTGGTGCCGGGGAACACGGTGGCGGCGCAGTCGGTGATCACCGTCTCGGCCGACACGATCCCCTCGGGCGGCACGTCGACCTTGACGTTGCAGGCGAAAGACGGGGCCGGAAACAACATCACGACCGGCGGGCTGACGGTCGTGTTCAGCCATGCCGGCGGGACGAGCACGGGCAGCATCGCGCCGAGTCCCGCGACCGACAACGGCAACGGCACCTATACGGCGGTCTTCACCGGTGTCACCCCCGGGACGGCCACGACGATCCACGCCACCATCGGCGGCGTGCAGGTGACGTCCACCCTGCCGACGATCACCGTGACGACGGGCGTGATTTCGCCCCTCCGGTCGATTGTCACGAGCTCCGACTCGGTGACCACGACGGGCGGCGCAGCGCTGACCCTCACCCTCCAGGCCAAAGATGCCGGCGGCAACCCGATCCCGAAGGGTGGGGCGACCGTCTTGTTCACTCAGACGAGCGGGCCGGGGGTGAGCGCGGGCGTGATCTCGTCCACCGCCGACCACGGGGACGGCACCTACACGGCCACATTCACCGGCTCGGTTGGCGGCACCCCGACGACCATCGGGGCTACGATCGACGGCACGGCAGTCAGCTCAACTCCGCTGCCCAAGATCCGCGTGATCTCCACCGTCCACGCGACTGACGTCACGTCGGACGAGACCTGGGTGGCCGGTACGCACACCGTGACCGCCTACATTCGGGTCCGCAACGGCGCGAAGCTGACGATCGCCGCCGGCGCGACGGTCAGATTCGACCCGGGTGCCGGGCTCCAGATCGGCGACACGTCGCTCAACCAGAGCGGCGGGTTGATCCTGGACGGCACGCAAGGTGGCTCGGCGCCGGGGATCACCCTCACCGCCAATACCGTGAGCCCCGTCCCAGGATTCTGGAAAGGGATCGAAGTTCAACAAAGTGTCACCGTACCGCCGTGGCGCCGAGCACTGATCGAATGGGCTGGCGGCACGCGGAACAACCCGCTCAATGTCGCCTGCGTGCTCATCGCCAACGCCAAGGACATCGGTGTATTGGTGCTCGATAGTCTACAAATCCGCGAATGCGGAAATGCGGGCATCTGGGTGATGGGGACCGGCGGCACTGAGATTCGCAACAGCTTCCTCTTCCAGAACACGAGCTTCGGGATCGGGGTGCAGGACGGAGCGTTCAAGGTCGTGAACAACACAATCCAAAACCACACGATCGGCATCCTCGGCTCCATGCAGGGCGGCAGGCAGCTCACCGCCGCCGATTCGATCGCCGGGAACACCTTCCCGGGCACCCAGTACGCATTGTCGCTCACTGCCGCCGCGCTCCGGGCCCTGGGCACCAACGGCATCACCACCGCGATCTCCGACACGCTGTTGTTCACCGGTGGACGGCTGACCGCGGATGCCACCTTGCCCTTCGTGGCGGGCTACGTCTGGCGCGCCACCCGCACCACGTCGGTCGATTCCGGCGCCACGTTCACCGTGGCCCCGGGCGACACCGTTGCCTTCGATAGCTCGGCGGGGATTCTCGTCGGGGCCACCAAGCCCGCCGCGCTCTCGGCCGACGGCACGGCGGGGACGATCCTGTTCACGGCGAGCGGTCCCCTGCCGCAGGGCTGGCACGGCATCGACTTTCACCTGATGTCGGGGTCGGGGGCGACAACCAACAACACGTTCCGGCACGTCGACGTCGATCGGGCCGGCTTCCTGGCACCCTGCTTCGGCTCCGAATGCAGCCCGATTCCGTTCGGCGCCTTACGCTTCACCGACTCCCTTGCCCCAACGACCGTGAACCTGACGGCCAGCAACATCATCGTGCGCCGGTCGATTTCCATCGCGCTCGACTTCAAGCGTGGCGGGACTGGGACCGTCAGTGTGGTGGGCAGCCAATTCTACCAGAACGTCCAGTTCGACCAGCAGAACCCGATGATCCGGGCCCGGCCGGGCCATGCGAACCAGTTGTCGATCAGTGGGTCGGATCTATATCACTACCGCCGCGAGGTGATTCGGAGCGCCTTTCAATCGAGCTCACCGCTCGATTCGGTCCAGGCGCCGAACAACTGGTGGGGGGATGTGCTGGGGGCGGACACGGGCTACGTGTACCTGGACAGCCTCGGGCGGGCAACGACCCAGTTCTGGGCAGCCGTCGTCACGCCGTTCGCCACGACGCCGTTCTTCCCGGTCGGTCCGCCGGTCGGCGTGGTCACGACGTTCGACAGCCTGCTGAGTTCGGTGGCGCAGAACGATTCGGTGCCAATCCACGCTCGGGTCGTGGACGCACGCGGTCGCGGGGTGGTGGGCCAGACCGTCACTTGGACGCCGATTCCGGCCTCGCCCGCGAGCTTAATCACCCCCACGAGCTCCCCGAGCGACCTCGGTGGCCGGGTTGACGCGATGTGGAAGTTCACCACGGTCTCCGGGCAAATGACCGCCCATGCGAATGGCGGTGGAGGGTTCACCGACTACATCATCGGCATCGCACCGGGGGCCACGGTGACGTCCAACTGGACGCTCGACGCGGCGCGCTCCCAGGGGACGGTCACGGGTCCAAAGGCGATCACCTTCACCAGCGGCAATCGGACCGGCGTAATCGTGACCCATTCCTACGACGGCGACAACAACGCCACGCAGTTCTTCTCAAGCTGCTTCGACGTCATCGGCGGGACGTGCGCAATCCAGCAACCCGGCACCATCGATTCGGTTCACACGAGCCGTGGGGTCGATGGCGATACGGTGTTCTTCCACGCCATCGCGAGCACCCCCTCGCCCTTCGTCTTCCGAGCCTCCTATAACGGCGCGACGGGCGTCATCCCCGATTCGGTGGTGGTGACGATGATCCCGAAGGTGGCCGGTGTGAAGATCGACCGCGATCCGTACACCTTCGACGGCGTCCAGAGTACACCCGACACGGCGCTGATCACCGCGATTTGCCCGGGCGGCCAGCCGAACTTCTACTGCCAGGTCGAATACCACGCTTTCGTCGTGGACTCGGGGCTCGTGCCGTTTGGAAACCAGAACGCGCGATTCCAGTGGACGCTGCTCCCCGCGGCCGGGTCGCCGGTGTCGGTCGCCACACGCGGCACGCCCGCGAACGATTCGGCGTTGGTGACGGCGCTGGCAACCGGCTTCGTGCGACTGGTGGTGAAGGATACCGGTGCCAGCAACTTCGGCAGCGATACCCTGCCGGTGCTGGTCGATCAGCGGCCGGGGTTCATTTCCCTCACGCCCGACGTGGACAGCGTGCTGGTGGGCGGGACGACCACCTTCAAGGCGACGGTCATCGACTTCGCCGGCGATACTATCCCGGGAGCGCCGGTCCACTGGCGCATCAACAACGCATTCAATCCGCACATGACGATCATCGATACGGCCACGCCGCATCAGGTCGTGGTGCGGCTCGACAGCACGCCGTTCGGCGGCGAGTTCATCACGGCGTTCGCGGTGCGCGGCCCGGGCGACACCATTTACGGGTCCGCCGAGGTGGTGAATCCGCTGGGGCTGCAGATCGACGTGGGCACCCAACCCTGGGCGATCGCCGCGAGCACGGTGACGCATGCGGTCTACGCCGGGCACCAGGACGGCGAGCTGTTCCGGATCGATGGCACGGCGGGGACGGCCACCCACTCGGTGACGGCTGGCTCGACGATCTCCGCCGTCGCGGTGAACGCGGTGACGAACCGCGTATATGCCGCCACCGACTCGGGCGTCGTCGTGCTCTCCGGTGGCATCCTCTCCAGAGTGAAGGCGGCACCCATTGCGGTCGGGAAGAACGATCAGGGGGTGCAGAACCGCCAGGGGCTGACCGTCGATTCGATCAACGACAAGGTTTATGTGACCGTCATCGACGTCGCTGGAGCTTCCCCACGGGCTGTCTTGCGCCGCATCGATGGGGATACGAACGGGTTCTCGCCCACGAACGACACGCCGCTCCCCGACACCGGGAATGGCGCCGTCTTCAATCCCAACGACGGGTTCGTCTACGTCACGATCCCGGACAGCAACCTGGTCGTGGCCGTCAACCCGGCGACCCACAGCGTTGTCAAGCGGATTTCGGTCGGGTCGGAGCCGTTCGCGATCGCGCTCAATCCGGTCACGAACCGGCTGTACGTGATCGATCAGATCTTCAGCCAGAACTTCCCGTACAACCTGTACGTGATCGATCCGGTGGCCGGAACGGTGACGAGCACCCTGCCGACGCCTTACCAGTCGGCCAGCCTGACCGTGGACGCCGTGAATGACCGGGTGTATCTCGGGGCGAAATTCCTCCCCTACGTCTCCGCCTACGGTGGAGCGACCAACACCCTCGTGGGCATCATGGTCGTGACCCCGTCCTCCGACTCGCTGTTCGGCGTGTCGTTCGACGCCGGTGACGGCAACATCTACACGGCGAACTACTCCTCCAACACGGTCACGCGGCTGAAGTTCTAGGACGACCTCGCCGCATTAGATTTCCCTGCCATGCACCGCCGCCGCACCGTCACCGTCGCCGTAGGCGGCGTGAAGGTGGGTTCCGCCCACCCGATCGTCGTCCAGTCGATGACCAACACCGACACCGCCGACGTCGCCGCCACCGTCGCCCAGGTGCGCGCGCTGCACGAAGCGGGCTCGGAGCTGGTGCGCGTCACCGTCAACAACGACGACGCCGCCCAGGCGGTCTCCGACATCGTCGCGCAGGTGGACGTCCCGGTGATCGGCGACTTCCACTACAACGGCCATCTCCTCCTCTCCCGCTACCCGAAGTGCGCCGAGGCGCTCGCCAAGTACCGCATCAACCCGGGCAACGTCGGGGCGCGGCGCCACGACGACAACTTCCGCACCATCGTTCAGGTCGCCATCGACCGCGGCAAGCCGGTCCGCATCGGCGTGAACTGGGGCAGCCTCGACCAGCAGCTCCTCACCGCGATGATGGACGCCAACGCGCGGCTCCCCGAGCCGCGCGACGCCCGCGACGTGACGATGGAGGCCATGGTCGAGAGCGCGATCCGCTCGGCCACGCTCGCCGAGCAGACCGGGCTGGCGCACGACCGCATCATTCTCTCGGCGAAGGTATCGGGCGTGCAGGACCTCGTCGCCGTCTATCGCAAGCTCGCCGCGCGCGGCGACTACCCGCTGCACCTGGGCCTCACCGAGGCCGGGATGGGCGCCAAGGGCGTCGTCGCCTCGAGCGCCGCCCTCGCGATCCTCTTGCAGGAGGGCATCGGCGACACGATCCGCGTCTCGCTCACGCCTCGCCCGGGCGGCGATCGCACCGAAGAGGTGCGTGTCGCCCAGCAGATCCTCCAGTCGCTTGGCCTGCGCAGCTTCACCCCGCAGGTGACCGCCTGCCCGGGGTGCGGCCGCACCACGTCCACCTTCTTCCAGGAGATGGCCGAGGACATCCAGACCTATCTGCGCGAGCGGCGGCCGGAGTGGCAGCGGCGCTACCCCGGATCCGAAGAGCTGCGCGTCGCCGTGATGGGGTGCGTCGTCAACGGGCCGGGCGAGTCCAAGCACGCCGACATCGGCATCTCACTGCCGGGCACGTTCGAGGAGCCGAAGGCTCCCGTCTACGTGGACGGGCAGCTGCGCGTCACCCTGAAGGGCGACGCGATCGTCGCGGAGTTCTTGAAGATCCTCGAGGAGTACGTCGAGCGACGTTACGCCGGCGCCGGCGCCGGGACCGGCGGTTCCGCCACCACCGGCAGCCCCGCCTGACGCCAGGCGGCAAATCCGCCTTCGAGATTGGCGACCGCGGTCAGTCCCCGCCCCTCGAGCAGGCTCGCGGCGATCGCCGACCGTGATCCCGTCTGACATTGCAGCACGATCGTGCCCTGCGTCGGGAGCTCGGCGAGCCGGTCGGGCAGGAGTCCCAGGGGAATGTTCACCACGCCGGGCAGATGGCCGGCTTCCCACTCGTTGCGTCCCCGCACGTCGATCACGGTGACGTCGCCGGCCCGCATCAGCTCGCGCACCTGATGCACGGTGCGCTGCACGGTGGAGCTCACGGTGCCGCCGGCCGCGCGCCATGCCTCGAGCATCTCGTCGTCGCAATCGAGGTACCCGGTGAGGCGGTCGAGGCCGATCATCGCGAGATCGCGCACCGCCGTCTCCACCGCGTCCGCCCGGGTGCGGTCGATCATCAAGTAGAAGTCCCGGTCGTAGGGGATGAGCCACCCCGCCCACCCGGTGAACGCCCGGTTCAGGGGGATGTTGATGGTCCCGGGGACGTGGGCGGCGGCGTAGTCGGCCGCGGCCCGCGTATCCAGGACCAGCGCTCCTCCGACCAGCAGCTCCCCGATCCGCGCGGCAGGGATCCGGCGGGGCCGTCCCAGGCCTCCCAGGATCCGGGGCCCTTCCTTGTTAATGCGTTTCATCTCCGCGAAATACCTGGGTGGCTCGGGCTGGCCCTCCAGCACGGCGACAACGAACGCGTCTTCGTCGCCGACCTGGAACGCCCAATTGGCCAGGCGCTCGTATCCCAGTGTGCTTTGAGGCATAGCGCCGAGTGCCTTGCCGCACGCCGAGCCCGCTCCGTGCCCGGGCCAGATCTGCAGGTGATCGGGGAGCTGCTTGAAGCGCTGCAGCGACCGGAAGAG
>JBGPIW010000086.1:0-8124 GCA_041485045.1 Gemmatimonadota bacterium
AACACTTCGCGGTCCCGCGGCGACAGATCGTCGAGCGCCTTGCGGACGCGGGCGCGCTCCAGGTCGGCGCTCAATGCTTCATCCGGCGCGGGCGTCGCGCGTTCCGGCTCGTTCTTCAGGAGCGTGAGGTGCCGTCGCTCCCGCGCCTGACGCCGGGCTTCGTCACGTGCCATGTTCGCAGCGACCACGAAGAGCCACCCCCGCGGGTTATCGGGTTTGTGCACCAGGGCGCGGGCGAACGCCTCCTGCGCCAGGTCCTCCGCGCGCTCGGCGTCCCACACCTTGCGGTACAGGAAGCGCACGAGTGCGGTATAGGTGGTGCGATAGACATCCGCCAGATCTTCAGGCATCGCCCTCACTCAAGACCGGAAGTCGCGCACCACGGTGTTCAACTCCCCGGCACGCCACGCCTCTTTACCTCCGGCTGCAATCTTGATGCTGACGCGCCGTCCCGCCACCAGCACGGCCGGGGTCAGCGCTGCCGGCTGGGCGAGCTCCGGCACGGCCTGCAACAGGGCGAAGTACGCGTCGCTGAACGGGGCAACGATGACGACCGGCAGGGAATCGCCGTGGCCCAGGTCCGTCCACACGGCGTTCCGCAAGATGAACAGCCGTCCGCCGACGCGCCGGGTGGGGTTGATCCCCGACCGTCCCCGCAGCGCGACGTCGAGCTCCTCCCGGTCCGAGACAACCACGGATTGCGAGGCCGACCGCGCCTCCGCCTGCGAACGGGCCACGGCGCCCGCGCCGGCTTGGTCCTTGGGGGCGGCGGGGGCGACGCGGCGAAGGTCCTCGACCCCGATCGGGTTGGTCGCGACCACCCCCGGCTCCTGGACCAGATACGACGTGTATTCCGTCAGAATCCCGTAGCGCAAGGCGAGCGCTTTCAGGGCGTTCATGAGCTCCGCCGTCTGGCCGTGCAAGCGGATCTCGCGCGACAACGCTCCGGCTTTGCGGGATGCCCACAGGCGCGGGATGTACTCATCGGTGGTGCGCTCGTCGGTCCGAACCGGGTCGGACCGGAACTGCTCGTCCGCACCGTTCCGTCGGCCGCGCACCGCGACCGTCCACCCCGGGCCACCGCTGGTGCGGTACCGTCCGAACACGACGACCTCGTCTCCCGCGAAGAGATCGGGCAACGCCTGCGGCTGCATGTCGTACAGCTCAACGCCATCGCTGCCATCGAGGGTCACGTCCGTCAGCACCGGGCTGGCGATCCGGTTGGCGAGCGCGCCCACGGCCCGCTCAATGTCACCGCCGGGAGTGATGTATTCCGTCCGTCCCCGGGCCTGCTCCGTCAGTCGGTCGAGCAGGTAGGCGTTGACATCAAACCCGATTCCGAAGGAGAAGACCCGGAACGCGCCGCGGCGTTCTTCGGCGCGAGCCGCGATGCGCTCGGGGTCCTGATCGCCGACCGTGGGGAGTCCGTCGGTGAGGAACACCACGACGCCGAGCGCCCCCTCTGCCGGTGGTAGACTATACGCATCGTCCAGCGCACCGGCGATGTTCGTGCCCCCACCGGTTTCGAGCGCGCGTACCCAGTCGACCGCGCGCTGCCGGGTCTCGGATGACACGGGCGTCCACTGGGCGGCGAAGCGACGCACGCCGCTCTCGAACGCGATCAGTCGGAAGCGGTCTCCCGCGTGGAGCGATGCGAGCAGCTGCTCCAGCGCCGCCTTCGCCTGCGCCAGTTTTTCCCCCGACATCGAGCCTGACACATCGACCACCGCGACCACATCGCGGTGCAGGGCCGCTGCCCGTGCGGCGCCCGGGGCGAGCAGGAGCATGAAGTATCCGTCGTCCCCCGGCGGACGGTGCGTGATCAGCGAGACGCCGACCTGCGGTCGCGCGAGGGGCAGAAACAGATCGAGGTCGCCCGTGCTCGAATCGGCGAGGGAGACCTCGAGGCGGCCGCCGGATCGGCGGGCGTGGACCTGGTGCGTCGGGGAATAGGGATCGCCGAGACGGTCGGCGCTGTCGGCGCTGAGACGGAAGCTACTGGCGGCGCCGGCGGCGCCCGGCCCGGCCCCGGCGGCGTAGCGGAAGCGCCAGGCATCGCCTTCCCGACTGAGGATCTGCGTGTAGCGCAGCGTGATCTTCCGGGTCTCGCCCGGGTTGATGGGGAAGACGCGGGCCCGGATCAGCCCGTGGCCCGCCAGCTCGATCAGCGCCGGGTCGCGCTTGCGGCGAACGATTTCCTCGTAGATGGCACGGGCCTGACCGGCGTCCATGGTCTCACCGCGCAGCTCGTTATCGCCCTGCCACAGGGAGAAGCTCCCGAATGCGGCTTCACCAGAGAGCGGGTAGTGATAGTCGCCTTCACCCAGTCCCGGCCCGCGATTCTGGAACCATTCTTCCACCGCCACGCTGGCTACCCGCCCGGTGACCGTCACCGACACCGCGCTGCGGAGCTTCACGACGCCCCAGCTGGGATTGGGTCGCACGGGCTCGATCCAGCCTTGGCCGGCGAGTGCGGCGGTAGCGACGAGCACGAGCCCGGCGAGCAGACTGAGACTCTGGAAGCGGCGGTGCATGGTATCCATGTCCTGTTGGGTCGACATGAGAGACGGTGCGGGTCCCGAGTCTTGCACACCGGCTCCGGGCAGACAGCACAACGGCCCCTTCGCGGGGCCGTTGGCGAACACCACAGTACTGCCGGTTTGTCAGCGCAGCGGCATCGTCAGCCCGAACAGCAGGCTCAGCGTGTTGATGGGTGGGCTGCCGAGTGTGTTGTTCTTCCCGGTCATCAGGTAATTCACCTCGAATCGCCCGCCCGTCGCGCCGGCGAGGTGGAAGCGATAGCCCCAGGCGAGGTCCGCGCCGGTCACGGTCGCCGATGAGGTACCCGTGGACTTCACATTGACCAACTCACCGCCGGCGGCGGCATACCAGCCACCTGCGACCGCATAGTCGACCCGTGCGCCCACTTCGAACGTGGTCGTTTTCGTCCCCGACGGCGCGAAATGATGGACATCGAAGCTGGGCTCGACCGCCCACTTGCCACCGAGCGGCACGATGACGAAGAGCGTTGGTGGCGCCGCGATGCCCGGACCGAGAATCGAGAGGTTATTCAGCCCACCGGGGATGAAGACCCCGGTGATGTCGCCGCCCGACCCGACCGCATGAGCTGACGCGTAACCGCCGGCGACACCGAGCATCGGGGTCCAGGCTTTCGTGCCGGTCGAGCGCGTGGGGCGGGCGGCGGGGCCGCCATTCAGGGTCGAAGAGACTCCCAGCAGCACGGAGTAGGCGTTGAACGCGCCGGTGACATCGCTGGCGTGGGTCGTCACCCAATTCGCTTCGACTCGGCCGTTCAAGGAACCAGCCAGGTGGGTACGATAGCCCACCCCGATCTGCAGACCGACCTGCTTGTTACCCGGACTGCCTGGTTCGAGGATGTTCAGCACGGTTCCGGCGGCCCCGTATAGTCCGGGTCCGAAGCCATAATCCAGCCGCAGGCCGACCCGAGCCAACGTGAGCGCGGTCGTGCCCACCGTCAGCTGGGAGGCTCCGAGCTGCGGCTCGATGGCGAGCCGGTTTCCAACCGGAATGATCGCGTACAGCGGAGCATAGGTCAGGATGGTGGTGAGGAAACTCCCGCCCGGCAAATCGATCAGGGTCGTCGAGCTCCCACCTGTTCCAGCGGGCTTGAAGCTGGAGAATCCGCCTTGCACCCCGATTTCGGGTTGCCATGTCCGCTGAGCGTTTGCAGGGGTTGCGAGAATGGCGAGCACCCCGATGGCGAGCAGCTTTTGCAAGGACTCCTCCACAGTGGACTGGGGGGAAACGGAACGGAGAGCTGCGGCGGCGGTGGGGCCGCCGTGCGACGGCAAAGCTGGGGTAGTGGCGGGAACAGGCCAGTGAGCCAGATCACAAAGCACGTCTTCCAGCTCGACCCGGCGTTTCTAACTGCAACTATCCGAGGCGATTAGGTCGGACCTCCCGCTGGCGGAACGATGGGTGTATTGTGAACCCGTTCACAAGCACCAAGAATCCATATGGAGGACGTGCAATGCGGGTGACCTGGATTGGGGCAGTGCTAGCGCTTGGGGCGTTGGCTTGCGGGAAGAAGACGGAGCAGCAGGCAGCGAGTCCACCGGCCGACCAGCCGGCGGCTGCGGCGCAGACCGCCGGACCTATCGTCGAGGTCAACATGACCGGCGCCGGCAACACCTTCAAGTTCGAGCCGGATGTGATCCACGCTCCGGCGGGCGCCACGGTGCGGTTCATCAACGTCACCGGCGGGCCCCACAACGTGTCGTTCTTTTCGGATTCGATCCCCGCGGGGGCGGCCGAGAAGCTGAACGCGGCGATGGCGAACCGCATGGACAACCTGTCCGGGCCGTTCCTGATCAACGCCAGCGACCACTACGACATTTCCCTGGCGGGACTGCCCACCGGTACTTACAAGGGGTTCTGCACGCCGCACCAGGCGTTGGGAATGAAGTTCACGCTGATGGTGATGTAAGGGCGCCGTCACTTTCGCGACAACGGCTCCGGGATGCTTTCCGGAGCCGTTTGCTTTCCGGAGAGGACTCTCTAGGGCAGGAAGCCACGGAGCGGCGTGCAATGGCGGTCCATCTCCTGGCGCACCGCCTGATCCGTAAACCCAATGAGCGCGTCAAAAGTGCAAGCGGCGCGTGCAGCCAGCGCGGTGTCGTGTTGGGCTATGGCGACGCGCGCCAGATCGCGTCGCAGGGGCCACAGCGACGCCACGAGTCCCAAGGGAGCGGCGAGCACAGCATAGCGGGTGGTCGCCTGACGCCACTGGGCCAGCGCGGTCGCCGTATCGCCGCGGTGCAGGGCCGCACGCGCTGCGAGGTCGAGGGCGAGGCTCGCGGGCAGTGGTGCGCCTTCCGCCGAGAGGCGTTCGAGCGCGGGGGCGCGTCTGAGCAACCAGGCCAGGGTGGCACTCGTGTCGTGGTCGGTCGCTGCCCAAGTGACGAGTCGTGCGCGAGGCGATGCCGCGTCACCGAGGGAGGGCAGCCCGAGGGCATCCGCGAGCACGATCCATTGGTCGCGCTCACGCGCGACTCCGGCCGGCGCCGCCGCGAGACGCGCGCGGGCACTGTCCGTCCATCCCTCGCGCAGGTCCGCCGCCACGCCAAAGCGTAACGCCAACGTTCGCTCGCGGTCGGTTGCGGCACGATGCGCCAGTGCTGTCAGCATGTGGCGCTCGGGGCCTTGCCGATCCGCAGGGGTGCCGAACTGCGCCGCCTGGAAGGCGAGGTACATCAGCACGTTGAACCGGCGCCCGTCGAGAGAGGCCAGTACCGCCTTGCGTGCCGTCAGGGATTGGAAAAGGAGAGTGTCCGCCAGCCCCACGACTTCAGCCACGAGCGAGGTAGAATCGATCCGGCGGTATTCGCGGATCAGTCGCCGCGCTGTGTCATCGTCGTTGAAGAAATGCGCGAGCGAGATTCTGTTGGCGATCGCCGCGGCAAACCCCGGGTCCAAACCGAGTACCTCATCGAACGCGGCGCGCGCCGAGTCGAGTGGCTGATCGAACAGCTGACCGAAGTACAGGTAGAACTCCCCCTGAACGAAACGAGCCCAGGTTCGGTCTGCGGCCGCTTCTGCCGCTTCGCCAAACCGCGCCAGCGCGACCTGACCGTTGCCATGGTCCACCAGCTCGGTGTAGCCCTCAAGCAGCAAGCTGTCGGAGCGTCGTAGTCCACCGAGATGGTCTTGGGCCCCGCGCATGGCGGTCCGCATCGAATCTTCGTCGGGCGCGACTTGGGCGAGGACGAGCACGCGTCGCAAGTACGCGAGGGCGAAACCAGGGTCGCGCGCGATCACCGTGTCGTACATGTCGCGAGCGCGCTCGTATTCCCCGTGGCGAAACGCCTCATCACCCCAGAGGAACGCCGCGATCGCTTCTTTGCCGTGCGGGATCGTGGCGTGCGGGTCGGGTCGGAACCCGGGACCGACGGCGCCGAGGATATCGGCCCAGGCGGAGTCCATCACGGCGGAAATCGAACCCACGGGTCCGCTTCTTGGCGAGATAGACGTGATCGGGTCGCGTTGGCCGGTCCGGTAGAGCGCTCCCTCGAACGTCACGGTGCGATCCGCAAACTCGACCTTGGCGTTGACGAAGTAGCGTGCGCCCAACAGCGCAGCAAACGAGTCTGCATCTGCGGCGGACAGCCCTTGGGTGCCAGCGCGCGCACGTACCTGACTGAACGACAGAATGTCGGTGAGGCCTGGCACCGGACTGAAGCGCCCCACGAACCACTCGGGCAGCTGCTCGGGGGGGCCTGGTGCCGCCCCGAGCACGGTGAATGGCATCACCGCCACGCTGCGCTTGACGGTGGGCCGGGAACCGCGCTGCCCGAGCACGAGCAGGAGCGACCCTCCCAGGAGCACGACCGCTATGACGACGGCCGCCACCCGCGACCATGGGCGCCGCGCCGCACGATCGATCAGCGTGAGCCATTCGGCCGCCTTCGGCGGGCGGTCCTCGCGGCGGTCAGCGAGCGGCGCTACGAGCGCGGTCGCGAGACTTCCCGTGATCTCGGGGCGGGCCCCGCGTAACGAGCGCGCCAGCGTCGTGCGGTCGGCGCCGAGGGACGGGCGGGTGCCGGTGAGCGCCTCGAACGCGACGAGTCCGAGCGAATAGAGATCCGCGCGCCCATCAACGTCCGGCAATCCGCCCATTTGCTCGGGAGACATGTAGTCGGGAGTCCCGATGACCGACCCGGGCGCCGTCAGGGCGCTACTGACGGTCCGGATCTGTGCCACCCCGAAATCGGTGAGCAGCAGACGACCAGAGTCCTCCTCGATCATGATGTTGGCCGGCTTCACGTCACGGTGGACCACCCCGCGCCGGTGGGCCGCATCGAGGGCCGCACCGACTTCCCGGAGCAGCCGCAGGATCTCTTCGACCGGCACCTGATCGCGTTCGGCGAGTGCGCTCTCCAGGGTAACGCCGCGCACGAACGGCATGATGAGAAACGACAGGCCTTCGCGCGTATCGAACTCGTACACGGGGACGATATTCGGGTGGGACAGCTGGGCCGCCAGGGACGCTTCGCGCTTGAAGCGGTCCTGCCGCATCTGGCTCGCCGCGACCTCCGGTGGCAAGACCTTCACGGCGACCAGGTGCCCGAGCGTGAGGTGCCGCGCTCGGAACACGGCTCCCATGCCCCCGACGCCCGCAAGGTCGAGGACCTCGTAGTGATCGCCGATGGCGCGCTGCACGTCCTCGAGTGACGGAGGATTCATCGCGACGGGCAAGATACGGCGCCTTGCTCAGGACCGCACGACCTCCGATACTCCGAGTCGTATGGCCACTTCTCCGGTCGTCTATGCGCGCGTGCTCGGCCCGGCGCGTGTCACTGTCAACGGCGCCGATGCGCCGGCGGAGCTGATGTGGCGCAAGCACCTCGCGTTGCTGGTGTATCTCGCACGCAGCCCACGCGGGGCGCGCACGCGCGAACACCTCATCGGCATGTTGTGGAGCGACCGGGATGACAAGTCGGCGCGGCACTCGCTGAGCGAGGCGTTGCGCGTGTTCCGGCGCGTGCTCGGAGCGGCGCGGGTCCGCACCGACGTCGATCAGGTGGCGCTCGATACCGGCACGCTGACGCTCGATTGCGATCAACTGGCGGCGCGCTCCGCGGCGGCGGACTGGGCGAGTGCGGCGGCGCTCGTGCAAGGCGATTTCCTCGAAGGGCTCGCGGTGCCGGACGCGAACGAGTTCGAGAACTGGATCGCCGCTGAGCGCATCACCTGGCGCGCGCGTGGCGTCGAGGCGCTCACCCGCTGGGCTGAGGCGTCGCTCGCCGCCGGCGCCACAGAGGATGCGCGGACGGCGGCGCTCCGGGCGTTGGCCCTCGACCCGACGGCGGAGCCCGCGGCGCGGGCGGCCATGCGTACGCACGCCCTCGTGGGCGACCGCGCCGCTGCGTTGGACATTGGCGCGCACCTGGCCGCCGCCCTGCAGGAGCGGCTCGGTGCCGCGCCCGCGCCGGAAACCCAGCGGCTCGTGGAGCGGGTGCGTGAAGCGCGCTTGGGTCAGCGCGTGGTGGCGGCCCCGAGCGGGACGCGACCCCGGCCACCGCTCGTGGGGCGGGGCGACGCGCATGCACGGCTCGCCGCTGCGTGGCGGCGCGCGGCCGGTGG